>CABYBM010000014.1 GCA_902517175.1 uncultured Pelagibacteraceae bacterium
AAGATTGAGCTTGAAAAAGAAGTGAAATTATATTTTGATCTAAAACATACATCTTTATTTGATTTTAATACAAAGGAAAGACTTTAATTATGAAAGTAACATATTCGGATTTAAAAAATAAAAGAGTATTTATTTCAGGAGGTGGTTCTGGGATAGGAGCTAAGATTGTCGAATATTTTTGTGAACAAAAAAGTGAAGTTTATTTCATAGACATTGATCTTAAATCATCCAATAAATTAATTAAAAATATAAAAAAAAAGGGATGCAGAGTTCCTAAATTTATTGAATGTAATATTTTGGATATAAAAAAATTACAAAATATTATTAAAGACATCATTTCAAAAAAAGGTGCAATTAATTGTCTAATTAATAGTGCTGCAAATGATGATAGGCACACTACAGAACAAGTTGATGAAAAGTATTGGGAAAATAGGATGGGAATAAACTTAAAACATTATTTTTTTGCTGCGCAAGCAGTTGTAAAGGGTATGAAAAAAATAAAATCAGGATCAATTGTAAATCTAAGTTCAGTATCATGGATGTTAGGAGAAGGAGATAAAGTTGTTTATGAAACGGCAAAATCAGCTGTAGTAGGTTTAACAAGATCTTTTGCACAAGAATTTGGGAAATATAATATTAGAACTAATTCTGTCATACCAGGTTCAATTGCTACAGAAAGACAGATCAAGCATTGGCTTACTCCTAAATATAAAAAACTCATATTAGATAGCCAAGCTATCAAAAGACAACTTAAACCAGATGATGTAGCTAGATTAGTTTTATTTTTATCATCTGATCAATCATCAGGCTGTACGAAACAAAGTTTTGTTGTTGATGGTGGTATTACTTAATTTAAGTTAGTTTATTGAATCAAAAAAAAATATATTCATATATTTTCTATTACGTAAAATTAGCTTAATTATGAAAAAAATTAATATATCAATTATTGGAACAGGTTTAATGGGCCTTCAGCATATAAAGGCAATTTCAAAATCAAAAAAAGCAAATTTACACTCAATTGTTGATATTAGTGATAATGCTAAAAAAATATCAAATAAATACAAAATTCCATTATATTCTGATGTATCCTCTCTTTTAAAGGCAAATCAATTAGATGCTGTAATAGTTGCAACTCCAAATAAATTACATGAAAAACATACAATTAGTCTCTTAAAAAAAAAAATACCCGTTCTCTTAGAAAAACCAATCTCAGATAATATTAAATCTGCAAAAAAAATTATAATTAGTTCAAAGAAAAATAAAACCCCATTATTGATTGGTTATCACCGAAGACACAATACAATTGTTTCAAAAGTAAAAACAATCATCAGATCTGGTAAATTAGGAAATATTGTTTCTGCTAATGTATTATGTTGGCTTTACAAGCATAGGGAATATTTTAAAGAAAGTTGGAGAACAACTAGAGGAGGTGGACCACTTGGTATAAATCTAGTACATGACATCGATATGATTTGTTACCTATTAGGTTCAATTACTTATGTTCAAGCTTTTACAACTAATAAAACTAGAAAATATAAAGTTGAGGATACGGCAACTATAAATTTAATTTTTGAATCAGGCGCTTTATGTACATTAAATATTTCTGATACTATTGTTGCTCCTTGGAGCTATGAATTAACAGCAGGGGAAAATCCCGCTTATCCTGCCACTAATCAATCTGCGTATATGATAGGTGGCACTAAAGGATCAATACAATTTCCAAATTTAAAATACTGGTTTTATAAAAAAGAAAGAAGTTGGTGGAATAAGATATTTCTAAAATCTGATATTAAGAAAAAAGATGATAATACATTAGTTAATCAAATTGATCATTTTTCAGATGTTGTTTTAAAAAAAGTTAAGCCTAAAGTTAATGGAAATGATGGATTAAATTCTTTAAAAATTTTTGCGGCAATCACAAAGAGTGGAAAAACTGGTAAAAAAATTAAAATTTAAAGATTAGATAAAATAGAATTTGAACATTCAACTGTATTACTTTCACCACCTAAGTCTTTAGTTCTATTTTTTTGAACATTTAAAGATTTTTCAATAGCGGATACAATTGAATTTGAAGCTTCTTTTTCACCTAAATAATCAAGCATCATCGCACCTGACCAAATTTGACCAACAGGATTTGCAACTCCTTTGCCAGCTATATCAGGTGCTGAGCCATGCACTGGTTCAAATAATGATGGATATTTATTTTCAGGATTTATATTACCTGATGGAGCAATTCCTATAGTTCCAGTACATGCTGGACCTAAATCAGATAAAATATCTCCAAATAAATTTGATGCCACAACTACATCAAACCATTCTGGATTAAGAACAAACCTTGCCGCTAATATATCAATATGAAATTGATCAGTTTCAATTTCAGGATATTTATTTTTCATTTTACTAAACCGCTCATCCCAAAATGGCATTGTTATTGAAATGCCATTAGATTTTGTTGCATTAGTTAGTTTTTTTCTCTTTCTTTTTTTTGCTAATTCAAAAGCAAACTCTTGAACTCTATCTATACCGTGAGCAGACATAATAGTTTCCTGTATTGCTATTTCTCTATCAGTATTCTGATACATTCTGCCACCAACTGATGAATATTCTCCTTCTGTGTTTTCTCTAACAATCATCATATCAATATCGCCTGGTTTTTTATTTGCCAGTGGAGGATTTACGCCTGGAAAAAGCTTTACAGGTCTTAAATTTATGTATTGATCAAATTCTCTTCTAAATTGGAGTAGTGATCCCCATAATGAAATATGATCAGGAACCTGATCTGGCATACCTACTGCGCCAAAAAAAATAGCATCATGTTTACTTAATTTTTCTTTCCAATCATCAGGTAGCATTTTTCCATGCTTTTCATAATAATCACATGATGCAAAATCATATTCAGTAAAATTAATTTTAAATTGATGTTTTAGGGCTACCTCTTTTAAAATTTTAAGACCCTCAGGCACAACTTCTTTACCTATCCCATCTCCTGGTATGGCTGCAATATTATATTCTTTCATAAGTAAAGGTTTATACGTTAAATATTTGTTAAATAATATTGTTAAATTATCTTTAAAATTTTAATCATCCATTGTTTTGACATATTTAATTTGTTAACTTTAAATATGAAAAAGTTGGTTTTTATCTTTTTATTTAGTCTATTTTTTATTTCAAATTCAAATGCAGCTTGTGATGATCCTTTAACAGAGGGTGTGGATTATTCAAATTGTAGATTTTCTGATGCACAAGATTTACAAGGAAGCTATTTCCCAAATTCTAATTTATCTTTTGCAAGTTTTATTCAGGTAAATTTGGACAAAAGCATAATGATGAACTCCAATTTATCATTTGGAACATTTCCTGAGTCTACATTTGTAAGAGCTAATCTTTATGAAACAGTTTCTATAGGTGCCAATTTTGAAAAAACAAATTTTACAGGTGCTAATTTAACTAGAGTTGATTTTATGGGAGCCACTTTAATTGAAGCTAACTTTCAAAATTCAAATTTGATGGAAGCAAACTTTACCTCATCAAATATAACTAATGCTAACTTTGATGGTGCTAATTTAATTGGTGCAACTTGGACTAATGGACAAACATGTGGTCCAGAGTCAATTGGAACCTGCAATCAATAGTCAATGAGCAGTTCCGTTAAGACTGATGATGTAATCTTCAATTTTTTTAAGCAAATTTGTGACGAAAAAGATGATCAAAAATGTGTTGAGCTTGGAAAAAGCTGGATAAATGCAATGGAAACTAATTTATCTAATATGGAGGCAAATTTAAACGGTGCTGACAAATTAAAGCACAAAGATGACATTCAAAGAAATAGAGATCATTTGAATAGTTTAAAAAACAAAACTTCCTCTGAGTGGAGAGATTATGCAACTCAATGTATGGTTGAAATACTAAGTCAAAAATAAAATTAAAAAATTTTTAAGCTTTTCTTTACAACGTATATGTAATAGAAAATTAACAAGGGGTGTCTTTATAGACTGAGATTATACCCTAAGAACCTGTCCGGTAATTCAGAAAGGGATAAAATGGATAAAACATACTTTATAAGTCAATCATCATCATTAACGTTAGTAATAATTATAAGTTTAATATTTGTAATTTTTGGAATTTATCATTCAAAAAAATTCCAAGGAATAAATAATTATTTAACCGCGAATAGAAATATTGGTTTGTTTTCACTTACAACAAGTTTGGTTGCATCAGCTTTAGGTGCTTGGATTTTATTTGGGCCAGCTTCAGCCTCAACATGGGGTGGTATAGGAGCAGTAATTGGTTATGCATTAGGAACTGGTTTTCCGATGATATTTTTAATTTATTTAGGAAAAAAAATTAGATCAGACTTTCCTAAAGGCTCTTCACTTATTGAATATATGAGACAAAAATTTGGTAAAAGTTTATTTAAATTAATTTTACTAATGACAATTTTTTATATGTTTATTTTTTTATGTGCAGAAGTCACAGCTGTAGCTGTTCTAATTAATTATATTTCTGGAACAGAATTATGGATTACTGCATTGATAGTGATTATTTCTACTTTAACTTATACTTTGTATGGAGGTTTGAGAGCTTCAATCTTTACAGATAATATTCAGATGTTTGTCATAGCAGTTTTGTTATTAATAACAATTTCATACGTTACATTATTTAATGGAGATAATTTTTCCTTTGAGTTCATCGAGAGTAAAAATCCTCAGCTCTTGAGCTCTTCTTATGTACCAAGTTATACTGCAGGTTTAACTTTTTTTATCGCAGTAGCTGCAACAAATCTATTTCACCAAGGTAATTGGCAAAGAGTTTATGCTGCTAAAAATTATGAAACACTTAAAAAAGGATTAATTATTTCCTTTTTAATTATTGTTCCAATTGTATTCTTAATGGGTTTTATAGGCATGGTATCTTTTTCTGTTGATCCAACTAACAGACCAGATCTTGGATTTTTTACATTACTGTTAAAAGAGCAAACTGAGTTATTGTCATTATTAATTATCGTACTTGGTTTGGCTTTAACCATTTCAACAGTAGATACTCTAGTTAATGCGATATCAAGTCTATTTGTAGTTGATGGTAAAGCAACATTTAATTTTAATAATAAAACTGATTATTTTAAACTTTCTAAACATTTCATTATTGGGCTGTCAATTATTGTATTTATTGTTGCTTCAAAAGGATTTGATATATTATATTTATTTTTGTTAGCAGATTTATTCTGTTGTGCTTTTGTTTTAACTGTTTTTTATAGTTTTTATAATAAGAAGATTAATGAAAAAACTGCATATATTTCAATAATAGTCGGATTAATTGCAGGATTTTTAATGTTTCCTTTTCCAGATTTTTCCAAAAGTTTATTGGTTGGTGTGTTGGTACCAACAGAAGCATTTACCCCTTTTGTTGCTCAATCCTTATTATTTTTATCTTTTTTAATTGCAACTTTTTTGCCAGCTGTGATTTTAAAAATAAAAAAATTATAATTACTAAATTGAGGATTTTATAGCTTCATAAATAAGGTTTTTATTAGTTTCACCTAGACTTCTATAAACTTCTTCATTATTTTTAAAGATCAATAGAGTTGTTTGATATTGAACATTAAATAAATCAGCTATGTTTTTGTTTGTTACGTCAAAAGAAAAATATTCAATATTATCAAAATTAATATCCTTTAATTTACCGTCATTTTTTGCTTTCTTCAAAATTTTCATTTGCCCTGCACAAGATGAACAATATTTAATCCAAGAACTAATTATAACAATCTTCCCCTCAGATTGAGCTTTATTAAACAGCTTTTGATTAAAAGTTGTTTCTTTTTCTATAGCATTGGCATTTAAGGTGATTAAGAACAAAAAGAATATAAAAATTTTTTTCATAAAGACTATTATACTACACAATATTAAAATTGATTGTAATCTAACAAATTGTCTCTATATAATTTGCCTGAATGTCAGTTAATTTAATCGCAATTAAAGACCTATCAAAAGTTTATGACAACGGATTTGAGGCCTTAAAAAAAATCAATCTAGATATTAAAAAAGGAGAAATTATAGCTCTCTTAGGACCTAATGGTGCTGGCAAAACAACTTTAATTAGTATTATTTGTGGTATCGTAACACCCTCTTCAGGAAAAGTAACTGTTGAAGATTTTGATATCATTAATGACTATAGAGAAACTCGATCTAGGATAGGACTGGTTCCACAAGAACTAACATTGGAGACATTTGAGACAGTATTTAATAACGTATCTTACTCAAGAGGATTGAGTGGAAAAAAACCAAATTCAAAACATATTGAAAAAATATTAAAAGATTTAAGTATATGGGATAAAAAAGATTTAAGATTAAATCAATTATCAGGCGGTATGAAAAGAAGAGTTTTAATTGCTAAAGCTTTATCTCATGAGCCATCAATATTATTCTTAGATGAGCCAACAGCAGGAGTAGATGTTGAACTTAGAAAAGATATGTGGAATGTAGTTGAGGAGTTAAGGCAGACCGGAGTTACTATCATTCTGACAACTCACTATATAGAAGAAGCTGAAGCAATTGCAGATAGAGTAGCGGTAATTAATCAAGGTGAAATTATTGTTATTGATAAAACAACAGAATTATTAAAAAAAATGGGTCATAAAAAGTTAACTATTAATCTTCAAAATGATTTAAATAAAGTACCTGATAGCTTAAGAACGTATAATTTAGAAATAGGAGATGATAAAAAATCAGTTAATTATATTTATAATGTCAACGCTGAAAGTACTGGTATAACTAATTTGTTAAAAGATTTAAAAGATGCAGGTTTGAAACTACAGGATCTTAAAACTGAGCAAACTACATTAGAAAAAATATTTGTTAGTTTAGTAAAGGATAATAATGAAGTTTAATTATTATGCTTTTATTGCAATGTATTCACATGAAATGGATCGTTTCAGAAGAACATTAATGCAATCTTTGTTTTCACCAGTACTCTCAACTTCTTTATACTTTATTGTTTTTGGATCAGTAATTGGGGGCTATGTAGAAAAAATCGACGGTATTAGTTATGGATCATATATAGTTCCAGGCTTGTTGATGCTTACTTTGCTCACACAATCAATTAGTAATACATCTTTTGGTATATTTTTTCCAAAGTTTAACGGCACAATTTACGAAATTCTTGCAGCTCCAATTTCTACATTTGAAATAGTTTTGGCATTTGTAGGAGCAGGTGCAACTAAGACTTTGATAGTAGGGGTTGTTATTTTTATAACTGCTACCTTTTTTGTTGAAGTTCAAGTCATGTATCCATTGCTGATGATATTTTTATTAGTGCTGGTTGCTTTTACATTCGCTCTATTTGGCTTTTTAATTGGATTGATGAGCTCTAACTTTGAACAAATGTCAATAGTTCCAACACTTATAATCACTCCAATGGTTTTTTTAGGTGGAAGTTTATATTCTTTAGATATGCTTCCAGAATTCTGGCAAACTGTTACTTATTTCAACCCAGTAGTATATTTAATTAATGGTTTACGATTTGCATTTTATGGAGTTTCTGACTTTAATATATGGATAAGTATAAGCTTAATGGTTCTATTCTTAATAATATGTGTAACTGTAGTGTCTGTACTACTTAAAAAAGGTTACAAAATTAAAACTTAATTACTAGCTATTTTCTTTTTGGGATCAAAAAAAGGTTTTTCTACTATTATAGCTTCAAAATTGCCTTTATTGGTGTTTACTTCAAGACTAGTTCCAATTTCTGAATTTTCAATATTTATCATTGCAAGTGCAATATTTTTTTTTAATCTTGGCGAATATACAGCAGATGTTACTTTTCCAATTTTATTGTTATCTTTTTTTATAGACCAGAAAGTTGTGTTAGGCCCAGATAGTGGTTCACAATTAATCTCTAAACCAACTTGTTTTCTTTTTATACCATCAGCTTTGATTTTTTTAAGAGCTGCCTTTCCAATAAATTCAATGTCACTATCTAGAGATACTAAACGATCTAAACCTAATTCGAATGGGTTAGTATTAATATCAGCATCAGCATGATAGGAAAGCATTCCTCCTTCAATTCTTCTTATTGAAGAAGTATGGCCAGGCTCAAGACCATATTCTTTTCCAGCACTCATTATTTTTTCATATAAGTCGTTTCCTTTTGAACCATCTCTTAAAAATAATTCATAACCAAACTCACTAGACCAGCCAGTTCTAGAAACAATTAATGGTATATCATCTAAATTATATTCTCTAAACCAATAATATTTAAGATCTTTAATACTTTCTCCGAAAAGTTTTACCATTATGTCTTTTGATGTAGGTCCTTGTAGTTGTAATGGTGAAACATCAGGCTCTGTTATATTCACATTCAGTCCTGAATTAACTGCAACACCTTGAGCCCATAACAAAACATCACTATCTGCTAGTGAAAGCCAAAAATGATTTTCAGCTAATCTCAATAAAACTGGGTCATTCAATATTCCACCATCATTGTTGGTGATTAAAACATATTTACATTGACCAATTGCTACATTTGAAAGATTTCTTGGAGTAAGTAGTTGAGTAAATTTAAAAGCATCTGGTCCTGTAATTTCAACCTGTCTTTCAACTGCAACGTCACAAAGTATTGATTTTTCAATTAAATTCCAAAAGTTCTGTTCAGGGCTACCAAAATCTCTTGGAATATACATATGATTATAGACAGAAAAACCAGTCGCACCCCATTTCACAGTTGAGTCAAAGTATGGGGACTTTCGAATTTGTGTCCCAAAGCCAAAGTTTTTATTACTCATTTTCGAAAATGCTTAACAGATGGAGTAAATTTTGCAAAGAAATTCAAAAGATTTATAGCCCAATTAAGGGCTATAAAAAATTGAGAAGGGGTTATTAATTTTTTAAAATTGTTTGACTCTGTAGAGCCAGTCATCGCAGTAGTTGAACTTTGTCCACTGCTTATAGTATTAGATACTGCATCAAAATAAGATGTTCCAACTTCACGTTGATGTTTTACGCTAGTATAACCATCTTTTTCTCTAGCAAATTCTTGTTGTTGGATTTTAGAATAAGCAGTCATACCTTCTTTTAAGTGATTATAGTTCATTAGAAACTAAAAAATTGCATGCTGCTGCTCAAATAGCTCAAGAGAGAGCAAATAAAGAAATAGATGATTATTTATCAGGATTTAATTTTCCATCTGAAGAATCTAAAAAATTAACAAAAGTTGCTTTATTAAATTATTGTGCAGCTGCAATTTTGATGCCTTATAAATTATTTCATGCCGAATGTAAAAAACTCAAATATGATTTAGAATTATTACAAAATACGTTTGCAACATCTTTTGAACAAGTTGCGCATCGGGTAACATGTTTACAAGATCCAAAGCTTCCTGGAATTCCATTTCATTTTTTAAGAGTAGACATGGCTGGTAATATTTCTAAAAGATTTTCATTGTCGGGAATAGATATTCCAAGATATGGTGGCGCTTGTCCTAGATGGAATGTTTATTCAGCATTTACAAGACCTGGAGTAATCCAAGCTGCAGTTAGTAAAATGAACAATGGTGAAAAATATGTTTGTATTGCGAGAACTGTAGAAAAAGGTATTGGAAGATTTGGACAAGCTAAAAGTGTTTTATCAATTGGTCTTGGTTGTGAAGCAAAATATGCAAAAGATTTTGTTTATACAGAAAACGTAAATATCAATGATAAATCTTCAGAAATACCAATCGGTGTGTCCTGCAGAACATGTGACAGATTGGATTGTTCACAAAGAGCTTTTCCACCTTTACATAAAAAATTTGATGTAGACTTAAACTCTAGAGGAGTTTCTGTTTACGTTAGTGATAATAATTCTAAATAATGATAAAATTTATAATCCCAGCTGTTATAGTTTTCTTAATTGTTTTGTTTTGGGAAAAAATTACGGAATTTGCTGAAAAAAAATTAAATATTAAACTTAATTATATTGTTGTTAGTTCCATAATAGTAGTTGTAGCAGTTGTTCTTTTACTCTTAAATTACTAGAGCTAATGTCAAAAATTGATCTTTCAAAATATAAAATAGATGAATCTGATGGGGGATTTACCTTTAAAAATGAAAATACAACATTAGGCTTTGTAAGATTTAACAGTATTGGTGAAGTCGAATATATCTTTGTAAATCCATTATTTAGAAAGCAAGGTTTGGCTACAAAATTATTAAAACTAGCAAAAGACAAAACAAGAAAAGAAATTATACTTCAAGAACCTATAAGTCCTCTAGGATCAAAATTATTAAATTCATTAAAGAGATGGAAATAAACCTCTTATTTTTTTTTACTGTTGTTCCTGCAATAATTTTATTTGGGATAGCTAAATCTGGTCTAGGTGGATCTATAGCACTTATTTCAATTCCTTTAATGACCATTTCAATGCCTTTAACAACAGCACTAGGAATTATTTTACCTATCTTGATATTTTCAGACTTTATAGCAACCTATAAGTACAGAAAAGAATTTGATTTAGAAACTTTAAAATTAATAGTTCCTTTTGCAGCTATTGGTATAATTATTGGATCATTTACCTTTTCATATTTTTCTGAAGAATTGCTAAAATTTATAATTGGTTTGATGGGATTTTTGTTTGCAGGGCATTATTTCTTTTTTAAAAAAAATAAAGAAGCAAAGTCAGAAAAAAATTTATTAAAAGGAGGAATTTGTTCAACTGTGGCAGGTTTTACTAGTTTCAGTGTTCATGCGGGTGGTACACCGACAAGTCTTTATTTACTTCCTTTGAGAATGAAAAAAGAAATTTATGTTGGAACTAGAATTATTTTTTTTACTTTTGTAAATTTAATTAAACTTCCTCTTTATATTAATTTATCGATGATGAACTTTGAAACTTTCAAGCAATCATTAATTTTGTTTCCTGTTGCACTTATTGGAATTTTAATTGGTTATCAACTCCTAAAGATAATTGAAGAAAAATTATTTTATAATATTTTGTATGCTTTAATTTTTATAACTAGTTCAAAGTTAATTTTTGACTTTTTTTTATAAATATATCTTCTTACAAAGATTATTGATTTCTTATAAGCGGATAGATTTTAGGATTTAGATATCTTAAATTGGTAATTAAAATTAACATTAAAGTAACCAACCCAATTGAAAAACCTAAATAAATTAAAACTCTAAAGTCAAACTGCCAAACTAATTCAAATATATTTTCCATAATAAATTTAGACCCTATTACTGCAAAAAATGTTGCAATCAAAATCACAGACATAAAAATAATTATGAATTCAATTAAGGATGAGAGAATAATTTGTTTTTTTGAAAAACCCAAGATTTTAAAAACTAGATTTTGATACTCTTTAATTTTTCCCTGAACCATAATTGCACTTGATATTACAATTAAACCAATAATAATTGTTACAGCGGAAATTAAAGTGACAGCAATGAATACTTTGTTTAAAACTGCAGTTACTTTTAGGAGATAATCCGCAATTTTAATCATGGATAAACTTGGCATTACTTGCAGCATTTCTGTTTCATCAAATTTATCAGAATTAAATTTTGCAGTTGCTAAGTATTCATGTGGAATTTTCTTTGCAAATTGGGGATTAAATAGCATTGCAAAATTAATACTTAGATCGCGGTAATCTACTTCTCTAAAATTAATTACTTCTCCATCAATCTCTCTTCCATAAATGTTCAAAGTAAAAATGTCACCTAATTGAATATTAAAATCTTTTGCAACTTTAGCATCAAGCGATATTTGTAACTGATTTGGTTTAGATAAATCCCACCATTTTCCCTCTAAGATTGGATTATCTTTTGGAATATCTTCTACCCATGATGATCTTCGTTCACTTCCAATTACCCAGTAACTATCATTATCAGGCTTGATAAATGTATTAGGATCAGTCCCATTAATTTTTACAATACCTGATGATACCATTGGAACTATTTCAATATTTGCATCTTTATCCATATTTAAAATACCTTGCTCAAATTTTTCACGCTCTCCTTTTTGAATGCCAACAAAAAAATAATCAGGTGCAATATCAGGGATAGATTTAGCAATTTCTCTTTGAAAGTTAGTACCAACTAAAGCCAGAGTTAACAATAATGTAACGCCTAAACCTAGAGACATTACAGTAATAGGAGTAATACTTTTTGCTTGAGTAATATTTTTAATTGAGACTTTTAGTGAAACAATTGAACTTGATTTAAATTTTTTTAGAAAAAAAATAATTAATTTTGAAAGTAAGAAAAAAACTATTAAACACACAAAAAAAGCTACAAAATATCCTAAACTGTAGGCTGGCTGTTCAGATCCAATTGTAAATAATAAAATTAAAGTAGATAACAAAATAAAACTTACAGCGACTGATTTTTTTGAATAATAAAATTGTAGATTTTGAAATATATTTCTAAACAAATTAGATGCTTTTACTTGATCAATAGAACTTATTGTTGGTATAGAAAAAATTACAAGGACTAGCAATCCAACCAAAAATATTTTTAAAAAATTCAAAAATGAAAAAACTGGATAAACATTTAATCCTAAACCATCAGACAAGTATTTATCTGCTATTGGAACAATTAAGAAACTAGACCCGTAGGAAATTACAGTAATAACAAACAGTAAAATAAATAATTGTAGATAATAAAGTGTTTTTATATTTCCAGAATAAAATCCTACTGCTTTTCTAACAGCAATTGACATGTTATTTTGATTGATAAAAGACAACAAGGTATTTGCAATTCCAATTCCAGCGATCAACATTGCACTTATAGATACAAGAGATAAAAATTGAGAGAAATTGTTAATAACTCTTTTAATACCACTTGCTGAATTTTCAGGGTATCTAAGTTTTACTTTTTGATCGTTTTTGAAAATATTTTCAATTTTTCGTTCAATTTGCGCTGGATCATCATCATTGTTAAATTTTACTTTATATTCATAATTTAAAAAACTTCCTATTCCATTTAGTTTTAATATTTCTAAAGTTTGTTTGCCAGCTAGGGCCCAATCACCAAATGCAACAAATCCACTTACGTCTGGTACTGACTTAATAATTCCAATGACAGTAAAGTTTTGGTCTTGAACTTTAACTTGCTCATTAATCTTTATATTCAGTGTTTTTGATAAACTTTCATTAATTAAAATTGTATTTGGTTCTCTTTGCATTCTTTCATAAGCTTCGATTGGCTCATAATCAACTTCACCATAAAGTGGATATTTTTCATCCACAGTTTTAATTCTTGTAAATAAAGATTTATTTTTCTCTCTTCCAGTTGTTGAGAGCATTGTGCTAAATTCAATCATTTGAGATACTGTTGCAAACTCTTTAACTTGATTTACCAAATCCAAGTTTCCTTGATTACGATTATAATCAATCTCTAAATCTCCTCCTAATAATGCTTTAGCATTATCATTGAGTTCTTTTTTCAAACTATCTTCGATTGTGAAAATAGCACTTAAAATAAAAAGGCTAATAAACAGAGTTATAATGATGCTTGAGATTTTATGATAATTTCTACTCAAATCTTTCAAAGCATATTTAAGTATTAAATTAAATTCTGAAGTGTTATTTGATTTTTCCATCTTTAATTTTAATTTTTCTTTTTGCTTTATCAGCAAGTTTAGGATCATGAGTTACCATAATTAAAGAAGAACCTTCTTCTTTCACATATTTAAACAATATATTTGAAATCAATGTAGAGTTTTCAGTATCTAAATTACCGGTTGGCTCATCAGCTAAAATCAATTCAGGTTTCATAGCGATTGCTCTTGCTATGGCTACCCTTTGTTGCTCTCCACCAGATAATTGACTTGGAAGATTGTTAAAACGATGTTTTAAACCAAAACGATCTAACAAAAGCTTTGCTTCTTTTTCAGTATTTTTAAAATTATTTAGTTCAAGTGTTAAAGCAACATTTTCAACTGCAGTATAATTTGGGATTAAATAAAAAGATTGAAATACAATTCCAATATTTTTCTTTCTAATTTCTGAAACTTCATCCTCATTAAGGCTTGTAATTTCTTGATTTTGAAAAATAATCTTACCAGAAGTTGGCTTTTCTAATCCACCAACAAGCATTATTAAACTGGTTTTTCCTGAACCACTTTCACCTACGACTGAAACAGTTTCTTTTTTCTTAATATTTAAATCTATATTTTTTAAAACTCTGATATTATCTTTACCAGTTTGGTATTTAAGATTTATTTTTTTTAATTTAAGAAGTGAAGACATGAGTAAAAGTTTATTTACAAAAATTCTGATAATCTTTCTAGTGCACATAAATGCAAGTGCAATAGAAAAGGTAATATTATTTGGAGACAGTCTGATGGCTGGTTATGGTTTACCTAAAGAGCATCATTTATCCATAGTTTTAGAGAATAATTTAAAAAAAGATGGATTTAATATTCAAATTATAAATGGAAGTGTTTCAGGCAGTACATCTTCAGGTGGATTAAATAGGGCAAAGTGGAGTTTATCAGATCCAGGGATAGATCTTATCATTTTAGGAATGGGTGCAAATGATATGCTTAGAGGAATTCAACCAGATGAAACAAAAAAAAATTTAGAACAAATAATAGAAATTGCAAAAAATAGAGAAATAGAAATAATTTTAGCTGGGATGATTGCCCCTTCAACACATGGCATAAAATATAAGAAAGACTTTGATACCATCTATCCAAAATTATCTAAGAAGCATAATTTATTATTAATACCTTTTCTTTTAGAGGGTGTGGCACTTAACCCAAGTTTAAATCTACAAGACGGGATACACCCTAACCAACAAGGAACAATAAAAATAAGTGAAAATATTAAAAAAAGTATTATTGCTATTTTAGATAAAAAAAAAAATTAAATTTATAATTTTATAAATTTATCATTTACTATTAATTTTATATTTATATATGGACAAAATACCTTATCATCATTTACCAGACGGCACTTTTAGAAACCCTCTAGGTTCCCCTAAAGTAGATCGGAATTTTAAATGGTCTTTTAAAGTATTTAATAAAGAAAAAAAAAAACTCAACATGACTGTTCCAAAGGATCATGTTGTAGATAAGGAACAAGTATTAGCTGATATCAAAAAATATAAAGATGGGGATTATATTGGATGGATAGGGCACGCAACTTTTTTAATAAAATTAGGGAATACAACAATTATAACTGACCCTGTTTTTTCTAAAAATGCAGGTCCGTTAATATTTGGACCAAAAAGATTTACTGAACCAGCTTTAAATTTAAAAGAAATACCTCCTGTAGATATTTTTTTACTAACGCATAATCATTACGATCATCAAGACATGATGACAATCAGAAGATTCCCTTTCAAAAATACCAAAGTAATGGCTCCTTTAAAGCTAGGTAAGTATTTTGAGAGTAATGGATATAGTGATGTTAATGAAATGGATTGGTATGAAGAAATCATCATCAATGAAAAAATGAAAATAACATTTCTACCAGCGGTTCATTGGTCTAAACGCAGTTTAACAGATACCAATAAAACTTTATGGGGAAGTTTTTTAATTGAATATGATGGAAAAAAAATTTTATTTGCCTGTGATACTGGAGTTGGAAATATTTATAAAGAGATTGGTGAAAAATATGGTCCAATAGATATTAATATTATAAATATTGGAGCTTATAATTTTTATCCATTAACCCCGTATAAAGATAAATCATCTTATCACACTAGCCCTGAAGAGGCGCTTGAGATTTCTAGTGATTTAAAAAGTAAAAAAGTAATTGGTATGCATTGGGGTACTTTTGTATTATCGTTAGAGCCAATTATGGAACCAAGAGATCGATTTAGAGATAATGCGGAAAAATACGGTTTCAAAAAAGAGGATGCGCTTATTTTTAAAATTGGCCAAATAACACCATTAAATGAAATTTTAAAATAATATTTTATGAGATATTTTATTTTGATAATTACCTTTTTTTTAACTAGCAATGTTTATGCAAAAAATATTAATATTTCAGTTAAAACGGATTTAGATCTTAATTGTAAGTTTGAAAAAGTTATTATTAAAAACGCAGAACATAACTTTGTTTCTTTTACAAGTGATCAAATCAAAAGAGAAAATATCGAAAGTTTGAAAATAATAGCAAAAAATCCAGATATATTAGTTATAAAAAATTTATCAAAATTTATTAATAAGATTAATTTGGAAGTAAAAATATCTAATAAAGATATAATTTTGATACAAGCTTTTGATCAAGAACGAAATTATTCTGAATCTGCAGTCTTTACTAGAAGTAGTGGAGAATTGATCCATGAAATTACCCGAAAAATAAAATCTGATGAAAAAGAGAAAGATATTTCATTTTATAGTTGTAAAAAAAACAACCAAGACACTTAAGACCAAAGACTCCAAATCTTTTTCTTGATAATATTAAACTATGATTAGGTTTTTTTTAATATTCTTATTTTATTTCTTTTCTCAGACGAGCTCCTTTTCAAATGAAAGAGATGTAAGACTTAACCAATTATTCAATGAGTTAAAGGCTAATAAGTCAAAAGTATCATCTATTGTTGAACAGGAAATATGGAAAATTTGGAGTACTCATCCAACTGATGCAAAACTTACTGCAAGGTTAGAGCAAGGTTCTCAGTTTGTAAGAGACCAACAATTTGTTAAAGCTATAGAAATCTTTACAGAGATTATAAATTTTGATCAAAATTGGGCCGAGGCATGGAATAAAAGAGCAACAGTTTTTTATTTGATAGGAGAATTCAAAAAATCTCAAGATGATATTGATAAAGTTTTAGCAATAGAAGCAAGACATTTTGGTGCTTTAGCAGGTCAGGGTTTAGTAAATATTCAATTAAAAAATTATGAAAAAGCAATTTTTAGTTATCAGCAGGCAAAAGAGATACACCCTTCAATGCAATCCCCAGAAGTAATGATAAAACAAATAGAAGAATTAATTAAACAACAATCAATATAATGTGCGGAAGGTATGTTGTTAAAAATCCAGTTACTAAAACTTCTTCTTTAGTAAAATCTGCTATTCAAGTTGAAGATACAGAAAATTATAACGCTCATCCTTATCAAAAACTTCCAGTTATAAAAAAATATAAAAACGGTAACACTTTAGAGGCTTTAAAGTGGGGGTTAGTCCCTAGTTGGGCTAAAGACAAAGAATTTAAAGCATTGATTAATGCAAGATTAGAAACGATTGATGAAAAGGTTTCATTTAAAAAACTGATTAAAAATCATCGATGTGTTGCTGTTGCAGATGGTTTCTATGAATGGAAGAGGGAAGAGAATGAAAAAACTCCTCATTATTTTATTAGAAAAGATAGTAATGTAATTTATTTTGCAGGTATTTTTGAAGAGGACCAATTTTGTTTAATTACAGAAGAAGCAAAAGAAAATATTAAAGAAATTCATCAACGTCAGCCAGTAATTCTTAATCAAGCAGATGTTAATCGTTACTTAAATTTAGAGCTACAAGGCTCAGCCTTTTTGAATGAACGTAAAGTTCCTGATCTTGTATTTCATGAGGTTTCAAAGGATGTAAATAAACCCACAAACAATACAGTCTCATTGATCCAAAAGATATCTAATTAAATCTTATTTCTTTTTATGTTTTTTAAATGAAAATTTTTTAGGTCTTTGTCTTTTTTTGAATTTTTTTCTTCCTTTAAAAGAGGATCTTTTGTCGTCTTTTTCAACTACTTCATCTGATCTTTTACCAAAATATTTAGGATTATTGGTAAAGCCAAAAGATTTTTTCTTGTTTTTAAATTTTGATTTTTTATCTCCATCTTTTTTAAAAAATTTCTTTTTGCCTTTAAAATTTGATTTATTGTCATTTTCCTTTTTGAAAAATTTTTTCTTTTCTCTAAAATCAGGTTTTTTATCATCATCTCTTTTAAAGAATTTCTTTTTATCTCTGAAGTTACCTTTTTTGTTATCATTAAATTTTCTTTTTTTGTTAAATGGAGCCTTACCTTTTTTACCGCCCCTAAAACTTTTCTTTTGATCTCTATCTCTTTGAGGTGGTTTGTAATTTGGATCTATTAATTTACTTATAGAATTCCACATTGATCGATCACTTGGAGTTAAAAACGTCAAAGCTGAACCCTCTTTACCTGCTCTACCGGTTCGTCCTATTCGATGAACATAATCTTCTGGAACTTGTGGTAAATCGTAATTAATAACATGTTTGATAACTGGTATATCTAATCCCCGTGCTGCAACATCGGTTGCAATTAAGATACGACTGTGTCCATTTCGAAATCCATTAATAACTCTGTCTCGTTTACTTTGTCTTAAGTTTCCGTGAATAGCATCTGCTTTATGACCATCATATTTTAGTCTTTTAACAATTTTATCAGCACCATGTTTAGTTTTAACAAATACTAAAATAGATCCACTTCTCTCAACTAGTTGATTGATTAATTCATGATATTTCTTATCTTGTGAGACTTTAAATGTTTCTTGCTTAATTTTATCAATTGGGGTTGATAAAGATCCAACAGATATCCTCTCTGGATTATTTAGATACCTTTGAGATATTTTTAATATATTATTGGGTAAGGTAGCTGAAAATAATAATGTTTGATGTTCTTTTGGGACAAAATTTAAAATCTGTTCTATTTGAGGTGTAAATCCCATATCAAGCATCCTATCAGTCTCATCTAAAACTAAATAATTAACTTTAGATAAATCTAAACTTTTTCGCTTTAAGTGATCATTAATTCTGCCAGGAGTTCCAACGATTATTCTTGCACGTTTACCTAACTTTCTAAGTTGCTTTTGCATACTCTCACCACCAATTAAAAGAGCATTACCAATTCCTATTTCTCTAACATTTAATTTTAAAACCGTTGCCATTACTTGTGTTGCAAGTTCTCTTGTAGGACAAACAATTAAAGCCATTGCATGTTTATCTTTAATTAATTTATTAATCATTGGGACGGTAAAGGCTAAAGTTTTACCTGTTCCGGTTTGAGCGGTTCCTAAAATATCTCTACCTTCAAGACTTATTGGAATTGATTGACTTTGAATTGGGGTAGGGGTTTTAAAATCAGCAAGCTCAATTGACTTTTTAAGCTTATTTTCAATTTGTAAATCTGAGAAATTCATTATGATAGGAAAAGGTATATATTAAGTATTTACGATGGATGCTTATATCTTTTTTAACCAAATACAATGAATAGTTTGATCAAGGATTAATCTCTAAAGTTTACAAAATCTATTGGAAGACCTATATCAATGGATTTTATGGCATTCATTGCTTCTTGAAGGTCATCTTTCTTTTTACCATCCACTCTTAATTCTTCACCTTGAATTTTTATTTGAATCTTGAGCTTAAGCTTCTTTATATCAGCAATAACTTTTTTAGCATTTTCCTGACTAATTCCATCTTTTAACTCGCTGACCTGTCTAATCGATCCTCCAGATGCACCCTCAGAGCTTTTAACTTCTGTTACTCTTGGATCTACTTTTCTTCTAACTAAATGAGTTTGCAATAATTCATTTACCTGTTTTAATTTTAATTCATCAGGTGCAGTACTTGTAATTATTTTGTCTTTTCGCTCAATTGTAATGTGAAGTCCTTTAAAGTCATATCGATTACCAATTTCTCTTAAACAATTAGCTAAAGCGTTATCAAATTCTTGGTAATTAATTTTGCTTATTACATCAAACGAAGGCATGATTTATTTATATAATAATTATAATTGAGTTTATATATATTAAAAAAAGAAAATGCGAATAACAACGTTCACAAAAATTTTTATCGAGTAATAAGCAAAGGCTTTTTATCTTTTTTATTTTTTACTTCATTTTTTTTATCACAGTATCTCTTAAAAGCATAAGCTGCTGATACACCACCAATTAGTATAAATTTTAGTATCTTTAATTTAATGAGTGTTTTAATCATGATTATATATCAAACTTTTCTAATAAGAAGTGAATTACTAAATTGTAGAGAAATACAAAACAAGAAATATAGAATAAAAAAATTACTCCCTTAGAATTAAAGATGTATCCAGTTGAGGTTAAAAGCACAATAAATAGGCTAATTGATAAAGCAAGCTTAGATTGTGATTTTTTTTTTAAGTGAGATTTAACAATATCTTTTTTCATTAATCATAATATTAATTAAACTAATACAAAAACCAAACAAATCATTTGAACAAATTGATAAAGAAATAATTTTAAATGAATTTAAAAAAGAAAATCCAAATGCAAACGAAATTCAATTAGAGACAGAATCTAAAAGATTGCAGAGAGCATCTATAGTTTTAGCTGTTTTGTCAACTCCAGTTGATCACCCCAAAATTCCAGAATGGGAAATGATTTTATCCTCCGGAGCGGTTTGTATGAATTTATTATCTTGTGCACAATCACTAGGATATGCTGCTCAGTGGTTAACGGAATGGTATGCTTACAATAACAAAATTTTAGAGTATTTAAGTGCCAGAAAAGATATTGATAAAATTTCAGGTTTTATCTATATCGGTCATAAAGTTGAGGAGCCAAATGAAAGAAGAAGGCCTGATCCCAAAAATGTAATCGATTATTTGTGAGGAATTTATGTTTATAGCTATGAATAGATTCAAGATAGTTCCCGGTAAGGAAAACGAATTTGAGAAAGTTTGGAGAGAAAGAGATACGCATCTTAGTGGTGTTAATGGTTTTAAAGAATTTCATTTGGTAAAGGGTGAAAAAAATAATGAATTTTCACTATACGCTTCTCATAGTATATGGAATTCTAAAGAGGATTTTATTAACTGGACTAAATCAGAGGCATTTAAATTAGCTCATAAAAATGCTGGGCAACATAAAAATTTATATCTTGGAGCACCAAACTTTGAAGGCTTTGAAGTAGTGCTTTAAATATATTTGAAATTTAAACAATAGGAAATAAATATGAGAATATTAAAAGAGTTAGATGATGCAAAATTAATAATTGTTGAACTAGAAGTTAGATTAGGAAAAGAAGTTAGAAGTGCTCCAACTTTATGTGCAAAATATAAAGGCAAAATTATACCTTTAAATACAGCTCATGATGGTAGACCGATATTAATGAAAGAAGAAAATTCTATAGAAAACTAAATTATGATTGAACAAATTAGCGTTTATTTGACATCAATGATTTTAGGAATAATGCTATTCTTCTCGTTTGTAATAGCTCCTGTTGTCTTTACCACATTAGATGAGAATAGTGCTCGAAAGTTTATAAGAAGAATATTCCCATTTTATTATAATGTTAATTTAGGGATAAGTTTTATTGTTCTCATGATATTTGTATTGCTGAGTAAGATAGGAGTTGATTTTTATCTAATATTAGCAATTACAGTTTTATTTGCTACTTCAAACTATTTGTTAATGCCATTAATTAACAAATATAGAGATGAGAAACAG
>CABYBM010000015.1 GCA_902517175.1 uncultured Pelagibacteraceae bacterium
AAAGACAAATTTTTTGTTCTTTTATATTCAATTGGAATGACAGTCTTTGTATTTGTTTTTTTTACTCTTGTATTGCAACTTAAATTTCCACAAGGAATATTGGAAGATTTTATAGTAAGGAATTTATTAATGGAATTACTTAGCAAGCTAACTTTAATATTAGATTTAACTACATTTCTTCTAATTTTAGGATCTACAATAGTAGGAGTTTTAATTGGAGCATTACCTGGATTAAGTTCAGGTATGGCAATAGCTTTATTATTACCATTTACCATATATTTGGAACCTAATCAGGCAATTGCAGCAATGGCTGCTTTATATTGTGGAGGCACATTTGGTGGATCGATAACAGCAATATTGATTAATGCTCCGGGTGCTCCACCAGCTGCAGCAACAGCTTTTGATGGATTTCCAATGGCTCAAAATGGTCAAGCAGGTAAAGCATTAGGAATGGCTGCAGTTTCCAGTGTAATCGGAGGGATCATTTCATTAATAGTTTTAATTATTTTTGCACCAACTTTAGCTAAGATTGCATATAAATTTGGTCCTCCCGAGTATTTTGCGTTAGCTATATTTGGCTTATCAATGCTAGCATCTATAAGCTCAAAATCTCCAGTAAAAAATCTAATTGGAGGTTTGATTGGTTTGTTTGTTGCAACAATTGGTGTTCATTTAACTACTGGAATTTCAAGATTTACATTTAGCATAGATGAATTATTCGAAGGTGTAAGTTTTGTACCAGTTTTAATAGGTTTATTTGCGATGTCTGAAATTTTTGTTCAAGCTTCTAAGAGTGAACTTTTATTAGAAAGAATAAAATTTTCTGCGATAAAATTACCATCAATAACTGAATTTAAAAATTGTGGAAAGACAATATTAAGATCAACAGGTATAGGCACTTTTATAGGTATACTTCCAGCCGAAGGAGGCACTGTTAGTGCAATGATAGGCTACAATGAAGCAAGAAGATGGTCTAAAAATAAAGACAATTTTGGTAAAGGTGAGATAGAGGGCGTAGCAGCACCTGAAGCAGCTAATAATTCAGCAACCGGTGGAGCAATGATACCGACTCTTGCATTAGGAATTCCAGGATCTGCAACAACTGCAGTCATATTAGGAGGTTTTCAAATACATGGATTAAGAGCTGGTCCTTATTTGTTTGAGCAACAACCTGATCTTCTTTATACAATTTTTTATGGGATGCTATTAGCTAACTTTATATTTTTAATTTTTGGTTTGCTTGGTGCAAAAATTTTCTCGAGAATTTCGTTAATACCAAGAGGATTTTTATGGCCTTCAGTGTTTGTTTTCTGTTTGGTTGGATCTTATGGATTATCTCAATCGATGGTAGATGTTTATATTATGTTAATATCAGGTGTAGTTGGTTTCTTTTTAAGAAGAGCTGGATTTTCACCAGCACCTATAATAATGGGGATAGTGCTTGGTCAATTAGTTGAAAATTCATTAGCACAATCAATAATTATATTTGATCAAAATTTATTTATGTTTTTTACAAGACCAATTGCAATGACATTTTTTATTCTTACATTTTTAAGTCTATTTTATAAACCAATTAAAAATTTTTTTATTGAAAGGAAAAGAATATGAAAAAAGCTTATACACCAAATATAAATAGCTCCAAAGGTAAAGAACTAACTAATTACGTTTCAAAGTTTGTTCATAAAACAAAATTTAAAAATATTCCTCCAAGTGTTGTTGAGTTAGCTAAAAAGCATATTTTAGATGGATTTGGTTTGGCTTTATCTGGCTCAGTTGCAAGAACTGGTGAATATCTATTTAAACAGATCAAAAAAAATTCAGCAAATGGTAAAGCAACTGTAATTGGTTCAAAAATGAAAGTACCTAGTCAGTTTGCGGCGTTAGCAAATGGTGTAGGTATTCATTCTGATGATTACGATGATACACAATTGGCAGTTGGTTCAGATAGAGTATATGGTTTGCTAACTCACCCTACAGCACCTTGTTTGCCAAGTGCTTTTGCAGAGGGTGAAATAAATAATATTAGTGGAAAAGATTTTCTAAATGCATACCTTATTGGTGTTGATGTAGAATGTAAGGTTTCTGAATCAATGTCTCCTAGACATTATCAACATGGATTTCATTCAACAGCAACTTGTGGAACTCTAGCTTCCGCAGCTGCCGCAGCAAAAATAAGAAAATTTAATGTTGAAAAAATTCAAAAGTCTTTAGGTGTAGCAGCTTCATTGAGTGCTGGCTTAAGAGAAAATTTTGGCACAATGACAAAACCTTTGCATGCAGGGAGAGCAGCAGAAAGTGGAGTGGTTGCTTGTGATTTGGTTGGTTACGGATGGTCAGCAACTGATAAAATTTTAGAGTCTCCCAGAGGTTTTTTCCAAGCTCATGGTGGTGGGTATGATTTAAATTCAATAAAAGGAAAATTAGGTCGACCATGGACTTTTAACAAACCAGGGATATCAATTAAACCTCACCCATGTGGATCTTTAACTCATCCAGGTATGACAAAGATGTTAGAATTAATTAACAAATATGACATAAAACCAGAGCAAGTTGTTAAAGTTGATGTTGGAACAAACCATAATATGCAAAATGCATTAATTCATCATAGACCAATAAATGAATTTCAAGCCAAATTTAGTATGGAATATTCTATGGCTATCTTGTTGATAGAGAGAAGAGCATACATTCCTGAGTATCAGGACAAAAGAATAAATAAACCTGATGTTCAAGGCATGTTAAGAAAAATAAATTTTTACAAAAATCAGAGAGCAGAGGCAGCTGGTTACGATAAAATGACAACAATTATTGATATCTATTTAAAAAATGGAAAAAAAATATCTGGAAGAGGTGATTTTGGCAAAGGAAGCCCAGCAATTCCAATGACCTATGATGAAGTGGCAGATAAATTTATGGGATGTGCAGAATTTGCTAAATGGCCATTAAATAAATCTAAAAAAATAATAAGCACAGTTAAAAATTTAGATAAAGTTAAAAATATTAAATTACTTAGTAAATTATTGAGTAAATAAATTTAATACATAGTTACTAATTATTTTGATGAAATTTCGATAAAAGAAGAGGTAGAAATATTACGATTAAAAATATTCTTAAAAAATGATGATAACTTACAAAGATAGGATCAATTTTATAGGCTACACTTATGACTACCATTTCGTGAATTCCCCCAGGTGCAAAACTCAAGAATGTTGGAATAAAATCAAAACCTGCATAAGTTAAAACATAAGCGGTTGTCATTGCAACAAATACTAAAATTGTACTAACAACTAATCCATGAAATATAAAGTAGAATAACTCATTTAACTTTAAACCATTTAATCTAGTACCTAATGCGGTTCCCAAAAATACAAATGCAATATTTATAAAAGTATCTGGAAATCTAGCATCAATTATCTCAAAAGTATAAAATAATCCTGATAAAGCCATAGCACCAATTAATGCAGGAGAGGGGATATTAAATTTTTTTAGTAAATTTGCGAATAAAAAACAAATAGATAAAAGAAATATAATTTCTAAGAAGTACTTGTAATCATAAACATTAGAAAAATTGTAACCTGTTATTTCTGAAAAACCTAAATTGTTAATGAAAAATATTGGAACAAAACTAACAATAAAAATTACTCTTGTTGCTTGAGGGATTAGAACTTTTTTATCATCTTCACTTTTACCAAATTCTAATAATGCTGCTGAAATCGGAACAAATGCCCCAGGGAGTGCAGCCAACACTGAAATAAATTTACTAAACTTACAAATCTTAAAAAAATAATATCCAGCCAAGATAGTACTTATGACTGTGCAAAAAATCATGGCAATAGATGAAAAAATCCACAAATGAATTTTATAAAGTAGTGATACATTTAAGGTTCCACCCAAAATAATACCTACTATTAAAAAAACAGGATTTAATAATTTTGTGGGAAACTCTATTTTAAAAGTTGTAAAAGCAAAACATAGATTTAAACCTAATGACCCTAACAACCAAGGTAGAGGCAGACCGATTATTGTTCCTAAATAACCACCTATCAGGCCTATAATTATTGCTTTATAACTTTTAATGATCGAGCTAAAATAATTTTTAATAATTTTAAAGTTAATAAAATTAAGCATAAATAATTTTAATTAGTTTAAAATTTTTTTATAATTTTCAATAATTTTAGACCATTGGAATTTAGTAACAAATTCTTTTGCATTTTTTCCAAATTCTAAATATTTTTTATTTTCTAAAGCTGTATTTATAGATGAGTAAATATCATCTAAATTATTTCCATCACATATTAGACCAGTTTTTTCATGCTCAATTGCATCTGCTGCACCACCGTCTTTTCCTCCAATTGAAGGAATTCCATATTGAGCAGCCTCCACATAGGCAATTCCAAATCCTTCAACTGATGTTTTGTGAATTATAGAAGGCATCACAAATACATTAGATTTTGCAATCAAAGCATTTTTTAAATCATTAGTTATATCCTTAAAAAACATAACCTGACCTTCTAAATCTAATTCTTTGACAAGATTTTTAATATTTTCTTCTTCTTCTCCATAACCCACACAAATATAAACAATATCAGGATAAATTTGTTTTAAGTTTCTCAGAGCCATGATTACTTTTTCATGATTTTTTCTTTTATCAAATCTTGAAACTGTAATTAAACGTGGTGTTTTTACTTTAAGTAAACTCTCAACTTTATTCATAGTTTTTTTATCTAATTCTTTAGCTAGATCTATTCCAGGATTGATTACAACAATATTATTTTCATTAACACCACACTGAATTGCTAAATTTTTTGTAAATTCTGAATTAGCAATTACTTTTTCAATATTATTTAGAACATTTAAAACTCTTTTGTTTAAACTTGAACCTTTTGGATGATTAATTTCTTTACTATGAATTAGGCAAAACTTTTTTTTTGATGATTTAATAAGCTCTAAACTTTTCCAGTGATCAGCTACTATTCCTTCTATCTTGTTGTATTTAATAAATTCATTTACTAATTGTGCTTTTCTATATTTTCTAAGGAGTTTAATTCCTCCAACTCTCTCAATTGAAAAAGATGCCTGTTCATCAAATAGTTTATGATCTTCAGTATAGTCTGCAAAAACTTTAATCATAAAGTTTTTTGATAATTCCCTTGATAGACCCCACATCAAACTTTGCATTCCACCAAGTTCAGGTGGAAAAGATCTAGTAATGATTAAATACATTAATCAAATTTCCACTTAATGCCGCAACCAGCACTTGGAATTTGTTCCTCGGGACCTTTGCCTGTTTCAGCAATCTGTTTCATTGCTTGAAATAAATCACTCTCACCACTTCTTACAGGAATAAGTTTTTTTAATTCTCGCATTCGCCCTCTATATTGGAGTTCTAAATTTTTATTGTACCCAAAAAAATCAGGCGTGCACACTGCATCATAAGCTTTAGCAACTTCCTGTGTTTCATCAGCTAAATATGGGAAATTAAAATTATTGTCATTCGCGAATTTAATCATATTTTCAAAAGAGTCCTCTGGATAATTAACTGCATCGTTGGAACATATTGCAACAGAGTTTATTCCCAATTTTTTTAAGTTATTACAGTCTTCAACAATATCTTTTGTAACTGCTTTTACATAAGGACAATGGTTACAAATAAACATTATTAAAGTTCCACTCTCACCTTTTATGTCATCAAGTTTAAAAATTTTTTTGTCAGTTGATTTAAGTTCAAATGAGACTGCTTTTTTACCAAAATCACATATTGGAGTTTGTATTGGCATAATGTAATAATATATAAATTATGTTCTACGATTTAAAAGATAAAAAACCAAAAAACTCTGGCAAAAATTGGGTAGCACCTAATGCAACTATAATAGGTGATGTTACATTAGATAAAAACACAAGCATTTGGTTTAACGCTGTTTTAAGAGGAGATGTTGAAAACATATATATTGGAGAGGGGTCAAATGTTCAAGATGGAAGTGTTTTACATACCGATCCAGGTTGCCCGTTAAAAGTTGGTAAAGATGTAACCATAGGCCATATGGTTATGCTTCATGGATGTACTATTGGTGATAATAGTTTGATTGGTATTGGTGCTGTTATTCTAAACAACGCTAAAATTGGAAAAAACTGCATCATTGGCGCTAAAGCTTTAATAACAGAAAATAAGGAGATACCTGACAACTCATTAGTAGTTGGTTCACCTGGTAAAGTTATAAGAGAAGTAACTGAGGATGAAAAAAAAGCTATAGCTGAAAATACAAAGCATTACCAGAATAACTGGAAGAAATATTCAAAATCTATATTTTAATTTTATGCCAACTTATACCGTCACTAATTCAAATTTTAATTTAAGTTCTAAACAGCAAAAAAATTTAGCAGAGGGAATTACTAAGGTTCATAATGTTGTAACGGGTGCAAATACTTATTTTGCTCAAGTAATATTTAATAAAACGAAAAAAAATAACCATTTCATGGGAGGCAAAAAAGTTAAAGATCCATCATTATTTCTACTTGGTCAAATTAGAGCTGGCAGACCAAAAAAAACAAAAGATAAATTAATTTCCGATCTAAGAGATATTATAATTAAAAATTCTAAACTAGATGAGACTCAAGTTTGGGTTTATATTATTGATTTACCTCCATCTCAAATGATCGAGTATGGAAAAGTATTACCTGAGTCAGGAAAAGAAAAAGTATGGTTTTCTAATCTTTCTAAAAAATTAAAAAAAAAATTGTCCAAAATAGGTATTTAGAAATTAAATAATTTTTTCATTATTTAACAGGCAAATTAATACAACTAAGAATTGAAGACATAATTGTTTTGTTTACAAGACCTTTTAATAGGTTTTTAATTTAAATTATACAAATGGCTAATAAGCTTAAAAAAACCAAAAAGAAAAAAAAGAAATTAGTCAAAACTTCTAGAAAAGTAAAAAGTAAAAAAAAGGTTAAGACTAAAAAAGTCAGGACAAAAAAGTCTGCGACCAAGAAACCTTTAAAAAAATCTAGAAGATCTAATAACATTAAAAACAAAAAAAATAGAGGAGAGAAAAAAATGAGTGCAGAAGCATTAAAAGTGTCATCAGCTCTAGACACATCTCATTTAAAAGTAGAATTTCCATATAAAGCAAAATATGGAAACTTTATAAATGGGAAATTCGTAGAGCCTTTATCAGGCAAATATTTTGATAATCCAAGCCCGATATCAAATGAAATTATCTGTTCAGTAGCTAGATCAAATGAAAAAGATGTTGAAGCAGCATTAGATGCGGCTCATGCAGCTTTTCCAGAATGGGGAAAAACAGATATTACGACAAGATCAATCATTCTTAACAAAATAG
The DNA here is from genome assembly GCA_902517175.1 of uncultured Pelagibacteraceae bacterium. GTDB lineage: Bacteria > Pseudomonadota > Alphaproteobacteria > Pelagibacterales > Pelagibacteraceae > Pelagibacter. The sequence goes on from CABYBM010000015.1 coordinate 7,341, forward strand.
CAGATGTTCTTGAGCAAAATAAAGATATGCTTGCAGTTGCCGAATGTTTAGATAATGGTAAACCAATTAGAGAATGTATGGCAGCAGACATAGCTTTAGTGATTGATCACTGGAGATATTTTGCTGGAGTAATTAGAGCAGAAGAGGGTTCTGTTGCAGAAATAAGTAACTCACAATACTCTTACAACATTCCTGAGCCTTTAGGAGTTGTAGCTCAAATAGTTCCATGGAACTTCCCATTATTAATGGCTACATGGAAATTAGCACCAGCTTTAGCTGCAGGAAATTGTTCAGTTCTTAAACCAGCAGAACAAACACCAGCATCAATTATGGTTATGATGGAATTAATTGGAGATTTATTACCTCCAGGAGTTGTAAACATTGTTAGTGGTTTTGGTTTAGAAGCAGGAAAACCTTTAGCTTCATCTAAAAGAGTAGCTAAAGTTGCATTCACTGGTGAAACTACAACTGGAAGACTGATCATGCAGTATGCTGCACAAAACATTATTCCTATCACACTTGAGTTAGGTGGAAAATCTCCTAACATTTTCTTTGAGGATATCATGGATAAAGACGATGATTTCTTAGATAAGTGTGTTGAAGGTTTTGTAATGTTCAACTTAAACCAGGGTGAGGTTTGTACTTGTCCAAGTAGAGCATTAGTCCAAGAATCTATTTATGATAAATTCATGGAAAAATGTATCGCTAGAACAAAAGCTGTTATCCAAGATAATCCTTTGAAAATGGAGACTATGATTGGAGCACAAGCTTCAGTTGAGCAAATGGAAAAGATTAAATCTTATCTAGATCTTGGTAAAAAAGAAGGTGCAAAAGTACTTGCTGGAGGTGAAGTTGGTAAACTTAATAGTGGATTGGAAAAAGGAAATTACATCCAACCAACTATTTTTGAAACCAATAACAAATCTCGGATTTCTCAAGAAGAAATCTTTGGACCTGTAGTATCTGTAATTAAATTTAAAGATGAGGCAGAAGCATTAGAAATTGCTAATGATACTCTTTATGGTTTAGGAGCAGGTGTTTGGACTAGAAATGGAAATATTGCTTACAGAATGGGTAGAGCAATACAAGCAGGAATAGTATGGACGAATTGTTATCATGCTTATCCAGCCCACTCTCCATTTGGTGGTTACAAACAATCAGGTGTGGGTAGAGAAACTCACAAAATGATGCTTGATCACTACAGGCAGAATAAGAACTTACATGTTTCTTATGCTGAGAAGAAATTAGGCTTCTTTTAATAAATAATAATATATACTGGCCCATGATTCTAAATCATGGGCCGTAGTTTAAAAATGAAAGTATCTGCAACTAATTCAGCATTAAATCTATTATCTGAGCTTCAAGAAAGATATGGTGAAAAATTAATGTTTCATCAATCTGGTGGTTGTTGTGATGGAAGTGCGCCAATGTGTTTTCAAGAAGGTGAATTTCCATTAGGTGACAATGATTTAAAACTAGGTGAAATTGGTGGAGTGCCTTTTTATATGAATGCTGACCAATATGAAAAGTGGAAACATACTGATTTAACAATAGATGCCGTCAAAGGAATTGGTGGCATGTTCTCATTAGATAATGGAACAGGACGCAGATTTCTGACTAAATCAGAAATCTGCTTAGTAGTCGATAACGACAAAAAAAATTAATCAATCTTTATTATTGACCTGGTGCTTTGTAAGAAGCTGCTGCAACTTGACTAGCTTTGGTTGTAGCTTTGTTAAAGTCTATTGTTTCTAACATAGTCATATTTTTGACGGCACCTGAAGCTTCAACCACAAGTTTGACCGCTGCAAAATCTTCAAAGGCCATTCCCTCAGTTATAACAACAAAATCGTATGAACCTCTAACAATATCCATACTATGCATTGTTCCACCCATTGCTTTTGTTAATTTTTCTACTACTGCTTTTCTATCACTTGTTGGATCTTTTAAAAAACCTTGAAAAGCTTTATCAGTGTAGTTTCCCATTATGTATGCTTTCATTATTTCCTCCTTTTAAAACTAATAATTTAGCATGAGATAATACAATTTTCTTTTACAAATTGTCTCAATAAAAATTCTATAAATCATGTTTTTTTTGTGATTTTTCTGATTTAATATCTTTAATATGAAAAAGTTTATTATAATTTTATTTTACTTATTTTTAACAAATAACATTTTTGCAGAAATTAAAGTCCCAGGCTCAGGAGAGATTCATTATTGGTATGATTTTGAAGAATTTTACAAAAAACAACTTAAGAAATCTCAAAAAAAGAAACAAAAATTAATTTTTTATGGATCAACAAGTGAAGGAGGATGGGCAACTGGATTTAAAATTGTAAAAGATATAAATGATAAAGTACATGAACAAGCATACAAAAACTGTATGAAAGGAGCAAAAAAGTACACTCAAAATGAATGTTTTTTGTTTGCAATTAACGACAAAATTGTTTGGACAAAAATTGATGAACCTGTTGCAAGTTCAAATATGAATTTGGAAATTAATGAAAATGACAAGAAACCTGGAAGATTTTTTGAGGATCAACCTGATGTAAATGATGATTATCAAATTCATTTTAACTATCTATTAGCCCAAGATAGTGAGGATAGAGAATTAGATATAAATGGGAAAATGGAAAAAATTATCTTAATGGCGAATAAATGGATGGAAATTTCTACCAGTAAAAACAAAAAAGGTGACAAGGTTCCACGTAAATATAAGTTAGATTATAGATCAGATGGAAAATTAGATATTACTTTTATAAGAATGGATAAAAACTTTAAAAATCTTCATAAATGGGCCAACAATGACATAACACCTTTTTTATATAAAAAAAAAGGTCAAACAAATAATAAAAAAATTTATTTTAATTTCGCTGATATAAATAGTGTCGACGGTGGAGAGGCAGGAGTAGGATTTGGTTCAATATTTTTACGAAATAAATCTGTTAGTACTGATAAAAGAAAAGCCGCAATTGCATTGCATGAATTACTTCATACTCAAGGGATGGGGACAAATTGTATACCAGGGATAAAAAATAATCATTATTCAAACAGAGACACAAGGACAATGTTAAATTCAGTAGATCCAAGTAGTCCTAAAATTGGAAAAATCTATGCACACGATATAGATATGTGTCCACAATTTATGGACTCAGTTTACATAACACCTACAAGAGATGATCCATATGATCCTTACAAAATTTTTTGTTTATTTGAGCTTGGAAAATATAAGCATCCAAATTATTTAAAAATCATAAATAAATTAAAAGAAGCTGGAAGATATAATTGGAAGACAAGATTTGGTCCAAGTTGCTCTACGAGAAATTTCAGTAAAGATAGCCAAGGTTATTATCTCTTAGGTGTTGAAGGGAATATTTTACAAAAAATTAATTACTAATAATAAGGAAGCAAAATTGAGAAGTGTGCTCTTAAGTTAATTGAGTACACTAAAGAGTTTTAGTTTAAAAAATGGAAAAAATAGAAATAATTGCAAATAAAATCTTACAAGATTATGACTTAAAAAATCCAGGGACAATTTTTAAAGAAAAAAAAATTATAAGTAATGAGGATGCGCTTCTTATCCAATCGAATGTTGCAAGATTAAGACAGGAGAGAGGTGAGAAGATAATCGGTTATAAAATAGGTTGTGTTTCCAAGGATACACAAAAGAAAATGGGGTTTAATCAACCTGCTTGTGGCTACCTCTGGAAAAATGAATTGCACAATAGTGGGGTAATCTTGAATAAAAAAGATTATACAAATCCTGCTATGGAGGCAGAATTTGGAGTTATATTAAATCGTGATATCAAACCTGATTTAGCATCTTTTGATTACATTATTCAATCTATAAAGGGAGTTTATCCCCTTATTGAAATTCATAATTTAGTTTTTTATGGAAGCGAACCATATGGAGCAGAACTTTTAGCAAATAACGCTATTCATGCAGGAATTGTAATTGGTCCAGAAACAAAACTACCTTCTGAAAAAGCTGAGACTGATCTCAAACTTATCTATGATAAAGAAGTAATAGATACTTGGACTAATAAAATATGGCCAAATGATATGCTTTTGGAAATGGAGTGGTTAATTAAAGAACAAGAAAAAAAAAATAATTATTTAAAAAAAGGAGATTTAATTTTAACTGGAGCTTATGGTTTTCCAATTCCAATTAAAGAAAAAAAATTAATTGAAGTAACATCTTCTGCTTTTGGTGATGTAGAGGCTAAATTTATTTAAAAAGGTATTCTGTAATCGAACTTATATTGAACAATATTAAAATCAGCTTCATAACCCTCTGTCATACTTCTATTATGATCATTATCACATTCCAAAATTAAATTTTCTATTGAAAGACCAAAACCTTTAAAAGTTCCTAAGTTTATAAAAAAACCTAGATTAGGGGTTATACCAAAACATTTTACAAAAGTTTCAGGACCTCCTACACCATATTCACCTGATGAAAGACCGTAATTAGTATCCGACTGAAAACCTAAAAAAGCGGATGCGTTTAAACCTAAATAAGGTGTAAAATTTGAAATTTTATTAAATCGATAATTCGGACCAAATTGAAGATCTAAACCTCTAAAATGTATATTGGGAAAACTGGAATTAGATCCACCATCAAAAGTTATACTAGTGTCAGTAGTATTATAACGTGCAAAAGCTGCGCTTGAATTTAAATATAAATTATCATTTAAATATTTATTATAATCAATACTTATCGAGTATATCGCATTAAGACTATCATCATCTAAAACTAACCCTTTAATATTCGTACCTGGATTATTTTCTACAGGAGTATGCATTCCTTTAACATTTTCCATAATACCATTTCCAACTGCGATTCCTATTGATAATTCATTTTTATCTTCAGCCCAACCAAAACTTAAATTCACTAAGCTTAATAAAATTATTTTTAACACCACTTTATGTAACTTTTTCATCTTAGGGAATTAACCATGTTTCTTTATTATTTACAAAGTCAAATTTAGCTCTGCGATGACCTTTTGCTGCAAGGTATAGCCATTCAATAGATTTTATTTGACACTGTATCACTGTAAAGTTTTTATAACCTTCTTCACTTTGTTCTTTAGTGTAATCAAAATTATCAAGCTCAGGTTTTAAACCAGAGGTTGGAATATCAGATTCTTTTCCTGGACCATTATCAACTAAATAACATTTTCTACTTATATGTTGAGTTTTTTCCCAAGACATTTTTGTGATATCATTGTTATGATTAATAACACATTCTACTTTTAATCTAACTTGAATTTTTTCATCCTTATCATAAAATAATAAAGCAGCATTCTTATTTGATTTTAATTTTTCAATTTTATCTGATCTAATATCACTGTGGTATTGGATAATATTATTTGATTGATCTGTTTTTCTAAGCACAACAATTCTTCCATCCAAACCAGATTGATCACCACAAATAAATACAGGAATTCTAAAGGGTGAGCTTCTATCTTTAACTGCATTATCTAGCATTGACCAAATTTTTTTTTTGATCTCGGTAAAGTCCTCGTAATAAGGAACAGTATCAGTCACAGACTATTTTTTCTTTTTTAAAAGAGCTATTAAGCTAGAACTATCCCAACGATTACCACCCATTTCTTGAACTTTAGCGTAATAACCATCAACAATTTCTGTTACAGGGACCGGGGAGCCATTTCTTTTCGCTTCTTCAATCACGATTGCTAGATCTTTTCTCATCCAGTCGACAGCAAAACCATAATCAAATTTATCATCTGTCATTGTTCGATATCTATTTTCCATTTGCCAAGATTGAGCTGCACCTTTTGATATAGTTTCCATAACTATATCCATATCTAATCCAGCATTTATCCCGAAGTTAATAGCTTCTGATAAACCTTGAACAGCTCCAGCTATACACATTTGGTTCATCATTTTAGTAAGCTGACCACTACCTGAATCACCAATCAATTTTACTTTTTGACTGTAACAATCAATTATGGGCTCTGCTTTTTTAAAAGTAGTTTCATCACCACCTACCATAACAGTTAATTTTCCACCTTCAGCTCCTGCTTGACCACCAGAAATAGGTGCGTCTAAAAAATCAAAACCTTTGTCCTTTGCAGCTGCAAATAGTTCTCTAGAAATTTCAGCAGATACTGTTGAATTATCTATGTACACAGAACCTTTTTTAGCTGTATTGAATAATCCATTTTCTCCTAAAGACACCTCTCTAAGATCGTTATCGTTTCCAACACATGTAAAAATAAAGTCTGCTCCGTCAGCAGCTTCAGCAGGAGTATCAGCCATTTTACCTTTGTATTCGCTAATCCATTTTTCTGCTTTTGATTTAGTCCTATTAAAAACAGTTACATTGTGCCCGGCTTTTGATATATATCCAGCCATTGGGTAGCCCATAACCCCAAGACCTATGAAAGCAACATTACAAGTCATAATTTTTTTTCTATGTTTAAAATTTTAAGTTTAAAAGTAATAATATTTGCATTTATTTTTACATTTTTTTCAAGTTTTGGACAGAGTTTTTTTCTTGGTCTATTTAATTCTAGTATTAGAGAAGCATTATCAATAACTCATGGACAATTTGGCTCAATTTATGCCTCTGCAACTTTATTAAGCAGTATTGTTCTAGTTTGGATTGGAAAAAAAATAGATGATGTGAATATATTAAAATTTGCCTCATATGTAATTGTATTTTTATCAATTTCTTGTTTTATATTTTCTAAAATTTCTTCTGTAATTTTTTTATTTATTGGAATTTTTTTGATGCGATTATCTGGTCAAGGTCTATCAAGCCATACAGCAACAACAACAATTTCTCGTTTTTTTGAAAAAAGCAGAGGTAGAGCTTTAAGCACAGGCTGGTTAGGTTTATCTTTAGCAGAATTTATCTTGCCTGTTCTAATTGTTTTTTTGCTTACATTTATTCACTGGAGAGATATTTGGGTTTCTATTTCTATTTTAGTAATTATAGTTTTACCAATTGCTACATATTTTTTAGTCAAAGAAGTTAAACTTGATACCAGAGAAGATAGCAACAATAAAATCATCACCAAACAAATAAAACAATGGAAAAGAATTGAAGTTTTAAAAGATTATAGATTTTATATTGTTTGTATGACTATGCTAGCCGCACCATGGATTGCAACAGGTACTTTTGTTTATCAATCCTTCATTACTAGCTCAAAAGACTGGGGCCCATATGTAATTGCACAATCTTTTATGGTTTACTCAATAACAACTGTGGTGACTCTGTTTATTTCAGGTTTTCTAATTGATAAATTTTCCAGTAGAAAATTACTGATTTATATGAATGTTCCACTTTTTTTTGCAACAGTAGTCCTATTCTTTTTTGACAATGAAGTTTCATCATTTATTTTCTTTGGTTTTTTAGGTGTTACTAACGGCTTAGCTAATGTTTTAGGATCATCTACATGGGCTGAAATTTATGGTGTTAAGCATATTGGATCTATTAAAGCTCTTACAACAGCATTAATGGTATTTGCTACTGCTTTTGGAACTGCTTTATTTGGGATTCTAATAGATTTCAATTTTTCAATTGAACAAATAGCTGTTATTTCAGGTGCATATATTTTGACCTCAATAATTCTGCTTTATTTAGTTAGAAGTAAACTAAATCCACAATATATATAAAAAAATCCTTGATTTAATGTGTCTCACTGTATAGACACTGCGCATGGCAAGAGTAACTGTAGAAGACTGCATCGATAAAGTAGATAGCCCCTATGAATTGGTACTAGTAGCTAAAGAAAGAGCTACTCAATTAAATGCTGGTACAGAACCAACAATTGACAGAGATAATGATAAAAATACAGTTATATCGTTGAGAGAAATCGCAGAAGAAAAAATTCAAGTATCTGATTTAACCGATAGCGCAGTTTATAAACTTAGAAAACATGTTGAACAAGTTGATGACACTGCAGAAGATGATGAAGATATAGGCGACGATTTTGAAAACTTATATAAAGGTGAAATTTCTAAAAGTGGAACCCCAATTCTTCCATCAAAAAGAGCAAGAAAAACTCCAGAAAAAATCGAAGTTACAAAAGAAGATTTAGCAGAATTATCTGAAACTGCAAAAGTAGATGTAGATAGTTCAGTTAGTGAAGAAACTATGAATGAAGATGGCGAGGTATCTTTAGACGAAGTTTCAGATATTGAAGAGTCAGCTAAAGAAGATTCTCAAGAAGATCAATAAATTTTAATTTACAAATTCTTTTATTATTTTTTCTCTGTGTTCATCTAGATCAGGGATATTACCTCTTTTATCAGGATCATCATATGTAGACATTTTAATAGGGTTTCCTGCCAGTTTAAAATCTCCAATTACTTTATGATAAGCTTTTACAATCATGTTTCTTGCTTCAACCTGCGGATTTTCAACTGCTTCTTTAATATTAAAGATAGGGCCACAAGGAATTTTATCTTTCTCCATTTGACTAACCCATTCATTTGTGGATTTAACAGAAAGTTTATTTTCAAGAACACTTTTAAGCTCATCCATATTTTTTGCCCTAGAAGAATTAGAGTTAAATTTTTCATCAGCAAACATTTCAGGTACTTCTAAAATATTACAAAGCTTTTCAAATAATTTATCATTACCAGCTGCAATAATTATGTAGCTATCTTTTGTCTTAAATGCTTCAAACGGAGCAATCGATGGGTGCCTTGAACCCATTGGTTTAGGTATTTCATTTTTAGATAAATATCTTGCAATTGCATTTTCAAGAATTGCAATTTGACAGTCAAGCATGGAAACATCTATGTACATTCCTTTACCTGTTTTTTGTCTATCATATAAAGCTGCATTGATACCTATTGCTGTAAACAAACCAGCTGTTATGTCACCAATTGAAGTACCAACTCTTGTTGGTTCTGAATTAGGCTGACCAGTAACACTCATTAATCCACCCATGCCTTGTACAACCATATCATAAGCTGGAAGTTCTTTTAAAGGGCCAGTTTGTCCAAAACCAGATGCTGAAGCATAAATTAATTTAGGAAATTTTTTATTTACTTCCTCCCATCCATAGCCCCATTTTTTTAAAGTTCCTGGTTTAAAATTCTCAACTAAGATATCTGCTTTAGATAAAATTTTATCAAATATTTTTTTGTCATCTGAATTTTTTAAATTTAAAGCTATACTTTCTTTTCCTCTGTTAAGAGACATAAAATAGGCAGAGTAATCTTCAACAAAAGGACCAAATTTTCTAGAGTCATCACCAATTTCAGGAGCCTCAACTTTTATTACTCTCGCACCTAAATCTGATAAAATCATTGTACAATAAGGCCCAACTAAAACCCTAGTTAAATCAACTACCAATAAGTTTTTAAGTGGTCCATCCATAATTAATATTAAAAATTAAGTGTATTTTTTGTTAACTTGACTCTTAATGATATCTTCATTTTAATACAACTATCATAAATAACAATAGAGGGAGAATTAAATGTTTAAAAAAATATCTTTGTGTTTAACTTCATTCGTTCTTGCGTTCACTTTAATTGGTTCTGCTTATGCTGTAACTTTAAAAGCAAGTCACCAATGGCCAGGAACTCCAAGAGCTGACGGTTCATTTGACCCAAGACACGAAATGGTTCAAATAATTGCAGATGAAGTTAAAAAAGCTAATGTTGGAATAGATATAAGAATCTACCCAGCTAAATCTTTATACAAACCAAAAGAACAGTGGAAGCCAATGACAACTGGTCAGTTGGATATTTCTGCTTTTCCTTTAGCATATGCTTCAAAATTCCATCCAGAATTTGATGCAACTTTAATGCCAGGCACTGTAAAAAATCACGATCACGCGTTAAGATTTAATAAAGGTCCTATGATGACTGAAATTAAAAGAATTATAACTGATGCAGGTGTAGTTGTTTTATCTGATGCTTGGTTAGGAGGTGGTTTTGCTTCTAAGTCTCAGTGTATCAAAAATCCAAGCGATGCAAAAGGACAAGTGATGAGAGCTGCTGGTAAAGCATTTAACCAAATGTTGGAAGCAGCTGGTGCAGGTATTCAAAGTATGCCTTCATCTGAAATTTATACTGGTCTTCAAACAGGTGTATTAACAGGTGCAAATACTAGTTCAGGAAGTTTTGTAAGTTATAAAATTTACGAGCAAGTAACTTGTGCAACACCTCCAGGAAAATTTGGATTATGGTTTATGTATGAGCCAATTCTAATGTCTAAAAAATCATATGATGCTTTAAATTCAAAACAACAAAAAGCACTTATGGCTGCCGGTAAAGTAGCTGAAAAATATATGACAGCTCAAGTTGAGAATTTAGATAAAAAGTTTGAGGATGCATATAAAGCTGCAGGCGTTAAATTAGTCTACATGGATGAGAAAGATCATGCTGCATGGGTAGAGATTGCAAAGAAATCTTCTCATAAAGCTTTTGCTGAAAAAGTTCCAGGTGGAGATAAACTAATGGAAATGGCTTTGGCAGTTAAATAAAGTAATATATAAAGAACCCCTATTTATCAAAAATAAGTAGGGGTTTTTTTTTATGAAAAATAAATATTTAAAATTTTGTGATTTTACAGCTAAAGCTTGTGGAGCATTTGCTGTTCTAGCTTTACTTTTATCAATTCTTGTAATTGTCGAATTAGTATTCGAAAGGTATTTTTTTCAAAGAGCAATTACATGGCAAACAGAGCTAGTAACAATGTTATTAGTTGCATCTACTTTCATTGGTAGCGCTTATGTTTTAAGTGAAAAAGCACATGTTAGTATGGAATGGATATATGACTTTTTGTCCTCAAAAAACGTTCTAAGATTAAAAATTTTTACATCGTTATTAAGTTTATTATTTTTTTTAATTCTATTTTATTTTGGTTTCCTAATGGTTGAAGAGGCATTTACAAAAAATTACTCAACAGGAACAGTTTGGGATCCTCCACTATGGATACCTTATTCATCAATGATGGTTGGAGCAATTTTAATGATACTTCAGTACATTGCAGAAATTATTAAGCTAACCGACGAGACAGACTAGAAAATGGACCCATTAATAATAGCTATTATTGTTGCAGTATTTACTCTGATAGTACTTTTTTCAGGAATTCCAATTGCTTTTGGTTTAAGTTTTGTATCAATAGTTCTTTTAGTGTCATTTGAAGGTTTTCAAATGTTAGATGTATTTGCAGAAACGTTTTATGCAGGACTAAATTCATTTGTCTTACTTTCGATACCAATGTTTATTTTAATGGGTATGGCAGTAGCCAATTCTCCTGCAGGAAAAGATTTATATACTGGTTTAGATAGATGGTTATGGAGGCTTCCAGGTGGTTTAGTTATTTCTAACATTGGTGCTTGTTCAATTTTTGCAGCTTTAAGTGGATCTAGTCCAGCTACATGTGCAGCTATTGGAACAATGGGGATACCCGAGATGAGAAAAAGAGGTTACTCTGACCAAATTGCTACAGGCACCATAGCGGCAGGAGGAACATTAGGAGTTTTAATTCCTCCAAGTATAGTTTTAATAGTTTATGGAATTGCAACTGGTACATCGATTGGTAGATTATTCTTATGTGGATTAGTACCTGGTTTCATGTTGGCAGGTATGTTTGCAATTTGGGCTCTTATTCATAGTTACTTCATTGATAAAGATGCTGCTAAGGCTTTAAGAAATAGAACACCTCCTACATTAAAAGAAAAACTCGAAGTATTACCTAGAGTTCTTCCATTCTTAGCAATTATAGCAGGTGTCTTGTATGTGTTATATGGTGGTGTAGCTACTCCATCAGAGGCATCCGGTGTTGGAGCATTTTTAGTTTTTGTATTAATTGCTATAGTTTACAAAATTTATCAACCAAAAAAAATATGGAATATTGTTAAAGTTTCAATGAAAGAAAGTGTAATGATAATGTTTATCATTGCAGCCTCTTATCTTTTTGCATTTACACTTTCACAACTTTATGTAACTCAGTCTTTAGCCCAGAGTATGGTTGAGCTAAGTTCAAACAAGTGGGTTGTATTTCTTTTAATAAATATATTTCTTTTAATAGCTGGTTTCTTTTTACCTCCAGTAGCGGTTATTGTTATGACTTCTGCTATATTATTACCAGTAATTACTACATTAGGTTTTGATCCATATTGGTTTGCAATTGTATTTACTATTAATATGGAGATAGGATTGATAACCCCACCAGTTGGATTAAATCTCTATATAATTAAAGGTATTACCCCAGATGTTAGTTTGTCAGAAATTTTAAAAGGCTCGATACCATTCATGATTATAATGGCATTAGCTATTTTAATTTTATGTATCTTTCCAGAAATAGTGACATGGCTTCCCGATAAAATAATGGGTAAACCTCTTGGCTACTAAAAGTAAAATAAATCGAAAAATCTCAGTTGCACCAATGATGGATTGCACAGATAGACACGATCGTTTTTTCTTAAGATTAATGAGTAAAAACGTGATGCTTTATACAGAAATGGTTGCAACAAAATCTGCAATTCATGGGGATAGAAAAAAAATTTTATCTTATAGTCCAGAGGAGAAACCATTAGCGTTACAAGTTGGTGGATCAAATAAAGAGGAGTTAGCTGAAGTTGCAAAGATTGCAGAAGATATGGGTTATGATGAAATTAATATTAACTTAGGTTGTCCTAGTAAAAAGGTTCAAAAAAATAAGTTTGGCGCTTGTTTAATGAAAGAGCCTGATCTTGTAGCAGAATGTATAAGTGAGATGGTTAATTCATGCAAAATTCCAGTTACAGCTAAAACCAGAATTGGATTTGATAATGAAGAAAGGTTTGAATATTTAAATAATTTTATACACAAAATGAGAGATGCTGGCACTAAAACATTTATTTTACATGCTAGAAAGGCAATGTTAACAGGACTTTCACCAAAGCAAAATTTAAATATTCCAAAACTTAATTACAATATGGTTTATGAAATTAAAAAACAAAATCCTGAACTTGAAATAATTATAAATGGAGGTATTTCTAAAATAGATGAAATAAATAAACATCTAAATATTTGTGATGGAGTAATGATTGGAAGATCTATATATCAAAACCCATATTCATTAGTAGAAATTGAAAAAGAAATTTTTAACTTAAAAATTAATCCCACTAGAGAACAAGTTGCTGAGCAACTTTTAGAATATGTTGAAAAAGAAGTTAAATTAGGAACTAAAGTCAATCATATTATGAGGCATACTGTAGGTCTATACCACGGTCAAATAGGATCAAAGGAATGGAAAAGATATTTAAGTGACAATTTAATGGCTCGTGAATCTGATTTTCAAAAAACAAAACATATTATGACAATTGTTCAAAATAATGAAAAAGCCAATCAGGCAAATACATAATGGATATCTCAAATATTAATGAAATTGTAAATTTATTAGTTGTGTTGGCTATTGCTGCAGCAGTAGCTGGTTTTATGGCTGGTTTATTGGGCGTTGGTGGAGGAATAATAATGGTTCCAGCTTTATATTATGCATTCACAGTTTTAGATTTTGATATCGTTACAAGAATGCATCTTTCAGTTGGTACCTCTTTAGCAATCATAATTCCTACCTCAATTATTTCTACAAAAACACATATGGAATATGACGCTGTAG
>CABYBM010000016.1 GCA_902517175.1 uncultured Pelagibacteraceae bacterium
AGATATTTCTTCTGGTTTGCCCTCAGCTATAATTTTCCCACCTTTTACGCCTCCTTCAGGACCCATATCAACAATATAATCAGCTGTTTTAATAACATCCAAATTATGCTCAATTACAACAACTGTGTTACCAAGTTTTACAAATGTGTGAAGGATTTCTAAGAGTTTTTTAATATCGTGTTGATGTAAACCAGTTGTTGGTTCATCTAAAATATACATTGTTCGTCCTGTAGATCTTTTTGATAACTCTTTAGCAAGTTTAATTCTTTGAGCCTCCCCACCAGAAAGGGTTGTTGCTTGCTGACCAATTTTTATATAGCCTAATCCAACTTTTTTTAAAGTTAATAATTTTGTTTTAATATTTGATATATTTTCAAAATATTCACAACCTTCATCTACAGACATATCTAAAACATCTGCAATACTCTTACCTTTAAATTTTATCTCTAAAGTTTCTCTATTGTATCTCGTGCCTTTGCATTCATCACATTGAATATAAACATCTGGCAAAAAGTGCATTTCATAAGTAATAACACCATCACCTTCACATGCCTCGCATCTACCACCTTTAACATTAAATGAAAAACGTCCTGGTTTATAACCTCTTGTTTTAGACTCTGGTAAACTTGTAAACCAATCTCTTATTGGACCAAAAGCACCAGTATATGTTGCAGGATTAGATCTTGGTGTTCTTCCAATGGCTGATTGGTCTATATCAATAATTTTATCAATTAATTCAACACCTTTGTAACCTTTAAAAGCTTTTGGAGCTTTTTTAGCCTTATTATTAAGCGTTAAATTCAAAGCATGGAATAGTGTTTGTAATATTAGTGTAGATTTGCCACTTCCCGATACACCAGTAACACAAGTGAAAGTTCCTGTAGGAATTTTAAGATTAACATTGTTTAAATTATTTCCTGTTGCACCATTGATTTCAACAAACCTTCCATTTTTAGCTAAACGTCTTGTATTTGGAATGTCAATTTTCTTTTTATTTGCAAGATATTGTCCAGTGATACTATTCTTATCTTTTTTAATCTCATCATATGTGCCCTGGGACGATATTTGACCACCATTAGTACCTGCCTCTGGACCTAAGTCTATAATATGATCTGCATTCTCCATAGTCTCAGTATCGTGCTCAACTACTATTACAGTATTTCCAAGATCTCTTAATCTTTTAAGTGCATTGATAAGTTTAACATTATCTTTTTGATGCAAACCAATCGATGGTTCATCCAACACATAAAGAACACCAGTTAAACCAGAACCTATTTGAGAGGCTAATCTTATTCGTTGAGCCTCACCACCAGATAATGTTCCAGACTCTCTAGATAGGGTTAAATAATCCAAGCCTACATTTAACAAAAAATTTAATCTTTCATTTATTTCCTTTAATACATGCTCAGCAATTTTAAATTGTCTTTTGTCTATATGATTTACTAAATCTTTAAACCACTCAGCAGCATCAAATATCGATTTCTTTGTCACTTCGCTAATATTTAGATTATTAATTTTTACACATAATGCCTCTTCTTTTAAACGATCTCCATTACATGCTTCGCAGGCAGTATCAGATTGATACTCAGCAATAGCTTCTCTTTTCCATTCACTATCAGACTCTAAAAATCTTCTTTCAAGATTGTTAATTACACCTTCAAACGTTTTTTTATAAGAATATTTTTCATAACCATCGTCATAATTAAATTTTATTTCATCCTCGTCTGATCCATAAAGAACAATATCTTTTATTTTTTTTGGAAGTTTTTTCCATTTTTCATCTAAAGAAAAACCATAATGTTTAGCTAGTGATGATAGTGTTTGAGCATAATATAAAGTTGTAGATTTTGACCAAGGTTCAATAGCACCATCAGCAAGACTTTTTCTTTCATCTGGTACAACAAGATTTGGATCCACATTTAACTTCATACCAATACCTTCACACTCTTCACAGGCTCCGTAAGGACTATTAAATGAGAATAATCTTGGTTCTATTTCTTCTATTGTAAATCCACTTTCTGGACACGCAAATTTTGTTGAATAAATTAATTTCTCTACTTTTCTGTGTTTTTGAGGCAAAGTTTCATCTTCATATTCAACAAAAACTAATCCGTTTGCAAGATTAACAGCTGTTTCAATACTTTCGGCTAGTCTATTTCCTAGCTTTGAGTTTAAAACAATTCTATCAACCAAAACTGAAATATCGTGTTTAAGTTTTTTGTCTAAATTTGGAGATTTTTCTATATCGTATAAGACATTATCAATCTTAATTTTTCTAAAACCTCTTCTTTTGAAACTTAAAATATCTTTTCTATATTCACCTTTACGACCTCTAACTACAGGAGCGTATATGTAAATTGTAGATTTTTTTGGTAGTTTTTTAATTAAATCAACTATTTGAGTTATCGTTTGTGAAGTTATTGGTTTACCAGTAAATGGTGAATAGGGAATACCAGCTCTTGCATAGAGTACCCTCATGTAATCATAAATTTCAGTAACTGTTGCAACCGTAGATCTTGGGTTTTTTGAAGTATTTTTTTGCTCAATAGCAATCGCTGGACTTAATCCTTCAATAAGATCAACATTTGGCTTTTTCATTTTATCCAAAAACTGTCTTGCATATGCAGATAAACTTTCAACGTATCTTCGTTGTCCCTCAGCATAAATAGTATCGAATGCTAAAGATGATTTTCCTGAACCAGAGAGACCTGTAATTACAACAAATTTATCTTTAGGAATCTCTACAGAAACATTCTTCAAATTATGTTCTTTAGCACCCTTAATAACTATCTTTTTCATCATAATTTTTGTTGCTTTGAATTAATAAAATTAATATTCAGAAGAATTGTGGTATAAATCTAATTAATTAAATAAACAAATATAAAAATATTATGGCTGGAAGTTTAAATAAAGTGTTATTAATTGGTCGTTTGGGCGCAGATCCAGAAATTAAACAAATGGTAAATGGCAAGAGTGTAGCTAGATTAAGCCTAGCAACAAGTCAATCTTGGAAAGACAAAAATACTGGAGAAAAAAAAGAAAAAACTGAATGGCACCGTATAGTTGTATTTAATGAAGGTTTAGTAAATGTTGTTCAACAGTATCTTAAGAAAGGTGCTCAAATTTATGTTGAGGGTCAAATAACAACAAGAAAATGGAAAGATGAACAATCTGGTCAGGATAAATATTCTACTGAAGTTGTTATTCAAGGATATAATTCCTCGTTAACAATGTTGGGTGGCGGTAATGGGGGTGGCATTCAAAATGATCCTAATCCACAAAATAATATAGAGGACTCTTCTCAAATATCTAACGACATGGATGATGAAATTCCCTTTTAGTTTCTATGCAAAAATCTGAAGAGACAAAAGATAATAATATTAAACTAATCTCAATGCATGATGAGATGAGCTCATCATATCTTTCTTACGCAATGAGCGTAATAGTTAGCCGTGCTTTACCAGATATTAGAGATGGCCTTAAACCTGTTCATCGTAGAATTTTATATGCGATGTATAAAGGTGGTTATGATTGGTCAAAACAATTTAGAAAATCTGCAAGAATAGTTGGAGATGTTATTGGTAAATATCATCCTCATGGAGATCAATCTGTTTATGATGCTCTAGTTAGAATGGTACAAGATTTTTCAATGAGCTTACCTTTGGTTCAGGGTCAAGGAAACTTTGGTTCAATTGATGGAGATCCAGCAGCAGCTATGAGATATACCGAAACACGTCTATCAAAAGTTTCACAATTTTTAATTGATGATATTGAGAAAAATACCATTTCATTTAAAAGCAACTATGACGAAACCGAAAAAGAGCCAACTGTTTTACCTGCACAATTTCCAAATTTATTAGTAAATGGTGCAGGAGGTATTGCAGTAGGGATGGCCACGAGTATTCCACCTCACAATTTAGGTGAAATAATTGATGGAACTTTAGCTCTTATAGGAGACAAAGATATTAAAATTAAAGAATTAATGAAACATATACCTGGTCCAGATTTTCCAACAGGTGGTGTAATCATTGGAAAAGATATTATTAAACAGGGTTATAATAACGGAAGAGGATCTTTTAAAATTAGAGGTGAAGTATCAATAGAACAACAAAAAAATGGAAGAGAAAGATTAGTTATCACTTCGATACCTTATCAAGTAAACAAATCAGTTTTAAATGAAAGAATTGCTCAGCTTGTAAGAGAAAAAAAAATTGAAGGAATTAAAGATATAAGAGACGAGTCTAACAGAGAAGGAATAAGAGTAGCAATTGATTTGAGAAATGGCGTTGAGCCAGAAACAATTAAAAGACAACTTTATAAAAATACTCAGATTGAGAGTTCCTTTGGATTTAATACTTTAGCTATCGTTGAAGGCAAACCTAGGACGTGCACACTTAAAGATTTCTTATCAAATTTTTTATCTTTTAGAGAAGATGTTGTAATTAAAAAAACTAAATTTGATTTACAAAAAGCAGAAGAACGTGCACACATCTTAATTGGTTTGTCTGTCTCTGTAGAAAACTTAGATAAAATTATTAAAATAATCAGATCCTCAAAAACACCAGATCATGCAAAAGGATCTATATTAAAAACTAAGTGGAAAATTAATAAATCACAAAAATTAATATCATTAGTTGAAGGCAAAAAAGGTAAAAACTTATATTCATTATCTGAGCCACAAGTTCTAGCTATTTTAGAGTTAAGACTTCAAAAATTAACAGCACTTGGGATAAATGAGATTGAAGTTGAAATTAAAAAACTAGCTGAGTTGATTGCTAGATTTAAAAAAATTATATCTTCAAAAAAGGAGTTGTTAAAAGTTATCAGTGAGGAACTTAAAAATATCAAAGAAAAATTTGCTGTACCAAGAAGAACTAAAATTATTGATGCAGTTTTAAATTATGATATTGAAGAAACAATTCAAAAACAATCTGTGATCATTACAGTTACACTTCAAGGCTATATAAAAAGAGGTTCTTTAGATGGTGTTAAAAAGCAAAAAAGAGGTGGTAAAGGTAAATCTGGAATTACAACAAGAGATCAAGATTCTGTAATACAAACATTATCTGTAAATACACATACTTCTGTTTTGTTTTTTTCAACAGAAGGATTAGTTTATAAAGTAAAAGCTTGGAAAATACCCGAGGGAGCATCTTCGTCAAAAGGAAAATCTTTGTTTAATATTTTACCTCTAAAGAGTCATCAGGCAATTAGTTCTATTATGCCAATGCCTGAGGATGAAACAGACTCAAAAAATTATCATATAATATTTGCCACAGCTTTAGGAAAAGTTAGAAAAAATAGCTTAGATGACTTTTCATCAATTAATGCATCTGGAAAAATTGCAATGAAATTAGATAATAACGATAAGATAGTAGGGGTTAAAATTTGTAAAGATGATCAAGATGTAATCTTAAGTACAAAATTTGGTAAATGTATAAGATTTGAGGCAAAAAAATTGAGAGTTTTTAAAGGAAGATCATCAAAAGGTATAAAGGGGATAGAATTAGCACCAAATGATCAAATAGTTTCTTTGTCAGTTATTGATACTGATAAAATTAAAAAAAATGGAAAAAAATCTAAAGATGAAAAATCTGAATTAAACGCAAAAGAGAAATTTGTTTTATCCATAAGTGAAAATGGATTTGGTAAAAAAACCTCCCATTTTGACTACAGGGTTACAAACCGAGGAGGTAAAGGTATTATTGGAATTGTTAATTCTCCAAGAAATGGAAACATTACATCATCATTCCCTGTTTATGAGGGTGATGAAATTTTGATATCAACTAATAAAGGTAGAGTTATAAGAGTTGCTGTTAAAGAAATAAGAACTGCTGGAAGAAATACCCAAGGTGTTAGAATTATTAAACTATCAGGTGAAGAAAAAGTTGTATCTGCAATTAAAATAGATGATAACTTGATTTAATTTAATGAGTAAAATAGCTATTTATCCTGGCACATTTGATCCAATAACTTATGGACATATAGATGTAATAAAAAAGGCTTTGAAACTATTTGATAAGATTGTTGTTGGTGTATCAGATGTTAGCAGTAAAAATTATCTATTTAGCTCAGAAGAGAGAATAGAGATAGTGAATAAAGCCTTATTCAAGGATCTAAAACTTAATAAAAAAAAAATTACAATAGTGTCATTTAGCTCATTAACAACAGATTTATGTAAAAAATATAAATCAAATATTATTCTTAGGGGATTAAGAGCTGTATCTGATTTTGAGTACGAATTCCAATTAGCTGGGATGAACAGAAAATTAAATCAGAATATTGAAACTATTTTTTTAATGTCAGATGTTGAAAATCAAATTATTTCCTCTAGGTTTGTCAAAGAGATTGTAAAATTAAATGGTAATATTAAAAAATTTACTACCAAAAGTACTATCAAATCTTTAAAAGAAAAATATGAATAAAATTTTAATTAATTTATTTGTTTTATTTTTTTTTATTACTAATCAATCAATAGCTGAGGAGAATATAATGATCTTAAAATTAAAAGATGGAGATGTAAAAATAGAGTTATTTGAAGATGTGGCACCAAATCACGTGAAGAGAATCAAAGAATTAGCAAATGATGGAAAATACGATAACGTAGTTTTCCATAGAGTAATTGATGGATTTATGGCTCAAACTGGTGATGTAAAATTTGGTAATTCAGAATCAAAGGATTTCGATTTAAGAAGAGCAGGAATGGGAGGATCTGACTTACCAGATTTGAATCAAGAATTTAGCAGCTTACCTCATGATAGAGGAACTTTATCGATGGCGAGATCTTCAGATCCAAATAGTGCAAATAGTCAATTTTTTATATGTTTTAAACCAGCACCTTTTTTAGACAGACAATATACTGTTTTTGGTAAAGTAATAGAAGGAATGGATTTAGTAGACAAAATTAAAAGAGGCGATGAAAGTAATAACGGATCTGTAAAAGATCCTGATAAAATCATAAGCTTTAAATCACTTTAATCTTTTGAATGGCATTAAAAAATTTTGCCTTTAGAGTTTTAAAAAAAGATAAATTTGCCAGATCAGGTGTTATTGAGACCCATCGTGGTAATATAAATACTCCAACTTTTATGCCAGTAGGTACACAGGCCACAGTAAAAGCTTGTACAATTGATGATATTAAAAAAACTGGCTCACAAATAATTTTGTCCAACACTTATCATCTAATGATAAGACCTGGTCTTGATCGAATTAAATCTGTAGGTGGGTTACATGAATTTATGAACTGTGATTTACCAATTTTAACAGATTCTGGTGGTTTTCAAGTAATGTCTCTGTCAAAACTAAATAAAATTGACCGTGAAAAAGGTGCCATCTTTAATTCACACATAGATGGTAAAAAATTTTATTTAAGCCCTGAAGAAAGTATAAGAATTCAATTAGGTTTAAATTCTGATATTGTTATGATCATGGATGAGTGCCCAAAAAAAACTAATGATTATGATTTAATTAAAAAATCTATGGATCTCTCATTATATTGGGCTGAAAGATCGAAAAAGTCATTTGGTAAAAATCCACATAAAGCGTTATTTGGTATTGTTCAAGGAGGATTATTTAAAGATTTAAGGATTAAGTCACTAAATGAATTAATTAAAATAGGTTTTGATGGTTATGCCTTAGGGGGACTTGCTGTTGGGGAAACGCAAGAAGAAATGTTTTCAGTTATAGACGATATTAAAGAGTATCTACCTGAGGATAAACCTCATTATCTAATGGGTGTTGGTACACCATCTGATCTTATTGGAGCTGTAAAACGTGGTATTGACATGTTTGATTGCGTTTTACCTACAAGATCTGGAAGAACTGGCCTCGCCTTCACCTGGGAAGGAAGAATAAATATTAAAAATAATAAATATCAAAACGATAATACACCACTTGATTC
Organism: uncultured Pelagibacteraceae bacterium; assembly: GCA_902517175.1. Classification (GTDB taxonomy): domain Bacteria; phylum Pseudomonadota; class Alphaproteobacteria; order Pelagibacterales; family Pelagibacteraceae; genus Pelagibacter. The sequence goes on from CABYBM010000016.1 coordinate 7,901, forward strand.
TAATTGTGATAATTTAAGCTTGAATAAATATTCTAAAAATTATCTAAATCATCTTTTTAATACGAATGAAATTCTAGCTTCAATGCTTTTAACTCTTCACAATATCAATTTTTATCAAGAATTAATGTCCTGTATTAGAGATCATATAGAGTCTGGCACATTTGATAAATTTCACGATAAATACATTGATAAGTTGTAGTACCTTTTTAATAATGGCCTAAATTGACATTTGAAAAAATAAAATAAATCTATATATAACAGTCATTCACTTTGAATAAATTGTGGGCCCTTAGCTCAGTTGGTAGAGCAATTCCCTTTTAAGGAATGGGTCGATGGTTCGAGTCCATCAGGGCTCACCATAATTCACCTAAATCCTCTTTATCGGAGGATAATCCAATATCACCTCGTTCATTTTATCATTTAAATCTTTAATCCTACTATCAGATGATGGGTGAGTGCTCATAAATTCAGGGGGTTCCTTACCTTTATTTAGTTTTTTCATTCTTTCCCAAATTTTAACTGTTTCTCTTATGTCATATCCAGATAGAGATGAAAATATCATTCCTAAATAGTCTGCTTCACTTTCTTGTTTTCTATTAAAAGGATTCAAAATTCCCAATTGAGCTAGTAAACCAACAGTGTTCATACCTGTTGTTCTGTTTATATCTGAAAGTACACCGCCAGAGGCAATATCAATTATTCGTGTTCCCACATTTAATAGAGTTCCTCTGCTAGCTCTTTCTACCGAGTGTTTTGCTACAGCATGAGCTATTTCATGACCCATGACAGCTGCTAAACCATCTGTATTTTTTGTTGCCTCAAGTATACCCGTGTACACAGCAATTTTTCCTCCTGGCATACACCATGCATTTCTAACTTTTTTTTTATCTATTAAAATATACTCCCAATCAAAATTAGCAGTAGGGTCATTTAAACCTTCTTTATCAAAATATTCAGATATAGAATTTTCCATTTTTCTACCAATTTCTTTAATTTCATTAAGAGTTTTTTTATCCTCACTCATCTTTTCTTTTTCTTTAATTTTTTCATAAATTTGAGCTGCTTGGGCATTTAGCTTAGCTTCAGAAACTATTTTTAATTGTTTTCGCTCAGTAATTGGTGCTGTAGTACATGACGGTAAAAAATACCCACAACAACCACAACCAATATAGGATAAAAATTTTCTTCTATTCATAAGTGTGTAAAATTGATAATACTAAAATATTATGAATCTTAATAATAAAATCTTAATTGTTTTGTTTATCATTGCAATTATTTTTGTTATTTACGCAAGTTATAATTAAAAATATGGCTAAAAAAAATTCAAAAAAATCAATATCTCTTACATTAAGAAATTATTTTATAACTGGTGTAGTTGTTTTAATACCCATTGGATTTACATTATATCTTAGTAAAATCTTAATAGGCATATCTTCAAACCTGATACCAGCAAATATTAATCCAAATAGTTATTTGCCTTTTAATATACCTGGTGTTGAAATATTAATTTCATTTATTATTATTACTTTTGTTGGAGGGTTGTCACTTTCTTTTTTTGGAAGAAGAATTTTAAAATTAATTGATGACCTTTTTAAAAGAATTCCTTTTTTAAGAACTGTTTATTCAGCTATAGTTCAAATGACCGAAACATTTTCAAAGAAAGATGACAGTCAAAAAAGTGTAGTGCTAATCGAATATCCAAGAAAAGGAGTTTGGGCTGTTGGTTTTGCAACTAAAGAAAATACAGGTGAAATGGCTCAAAAAACAAATAAAAAACTAATTAATGTTTTTGTTCCTACAACCCCAAATCCTACAAGTGGTTTTTTACTTATGTTTCCAGTTGAAGATGTTATTTATTTAAACATGTCCTTTGAAGAAGCTTCTAAATTTATAGTGTCTGCAGGAACATCTACAAAATCTTAAGCAATATCGTTGATAACATCTGCTCTATCATAAAGTTTTATTAATGGTTTAAATTTTTTAATATCCTCATTAGAATTTTCTATTCTTTTAATTTCTTTTTCAGCAAGTAAAAAAAGATTACTATTATGAATAGGATCAGCTAATTTAAAATTCTTAATACCACTTTGTTTAAAACCAAGTATGTCACCAAAACCTCTAATTTTCATATCTTCCTCAGATATAAAAAATCCATCATTACTTTGTTTTAATATATCAATTCTTTTTTTTGCATTTTCAGATAAATTTGATTTAAACATTAAAATACATGTAGACTCTTTAACTCCTCGACCAACACGACCTCTAAGTTGATGAAGTTGAGATAATCCAAACTTATTTGCATTTTCAATAATTATTACATTTGCGTTTGGAAAGTCAATTCCGACCTCAATTATTGTTGTTGAGACTAGAATTTGGAATTTATTTTTTTGAAAATTATTTAAGATTTTCTCTTTTTCATCTATTTCAGTTTTTCCATGTAATAATAAAACTTGATTTGGAAATAATTTCTTTAAAAATTCAAATTTATTAACAGCGGAGGTATGATCTAATTTTTTAGACTCTTCTATGAGAGGGCATACCCAAAAAATTTGGTTACCTGAATTGATTTCTTTTTTAATAAATTTAAGAACATCAGCAATTTTACTATCTAATTTACTATATGTTTTTATTGGTTTTCTAGATTTAGGTTTTTCTTTTATTATTGATAAGTCCATATCACCATACATTGTCATGGTTAACGTTCGTGGTATTGGCGTAGCAGTCATTAATAAAACGTCACAATCATCACCACCTTTATCAGATAGTTTTTTTCTTTGATTAACCCCAAACTTATGTTGTTCATCGATAATAATTAATCCAAGTTTTTTATACGTAACTTTTTTTTGAAATATTGCATGAGTACCAAAAATAATATCTATTTTACTATTTTTTAATTTCTCCAAAATTATTTTTTTATTTTTATAATTAGATTTTCCTGAAATTAATTCAATTTTTTTGTTGTTAGGAAATATTTCTTTCGCTAAATTATAATGTTGCCGTGCTAATATTTCCGTAGGTGCCATAAAAGCAACTTGATAGCCTGAGTTTATAGTATTGTATGCTGATAGAAGTGCTATAATTGTTTTCCCACTTCCGACATCCCCTTGTAAAAGTCTAAACATTTTTGTGGATGTACCTAAATCTTTATTAATTTGTTTGAGGGAATTTAATTGATCATTCGTAAGAGAAAAGCTTAATTTATTTATTAAATCATTTTGTAAACTAAAGTTAATTTTTTTTATTTTTTTTTTAATTTTTTTTATTTTTTTTCTTATTTCGGAATTTACTAAAAAAGTTGAAAATATTTCGTCATAAGCCAGTCTTTGATAAAAGTTATCTTTATATTTACCTATATTTTCTGGCTTATGAAGTTCTACAATAGAATTATTCCAACTTAAATTTCCGAATTTCTTTATAACTTCATTAGAATGCCACTCATCTAATACAGGCAATTTGTTAATAATTTGATTAATAATTTTATTATATACTTTTTCTGATATCCCTTCTGTTAAAGAATACTGATTATGTACTTTTTTTATTAGAGATGAGTCCTCAGATATATATTTTGGGTTTGTTAATTGATATTTGTTTTTAAAATAACTTATTTTGCCACTTATGGTTATTTCTTTACCTAGAGGAAGAATTTTTTTTACATATCCTTCGTAACTATTAAAAAAAACGCAGTCTAAATTTCCAGTATCGTCTGAACAAATAACTCTATTGGGTAAGTTCCTTATCCTAGGAAAAAGGTACTTTTGAGGTGTAACCGTAACAGTTTGATTCTCACCAATTTTAAGATCTTTTATTTTAGATGACAAGCTTCTATCAGTGTACGATTTTGGAAGCTTCCATAAAAGATCAAATAAATTGTTAATATTTTTCTTTTTAAGTAAACTTGTTGTTTTAGCTCCAACACCTTTTAACGCTGTTAAATCCGATAATAAATATTTATAATTACTTTTAATATCCATATTAAATTAATATATTCTAATAATGACTATCAACATAGATGAATTAAAAAAAAAAATTATTTACAGATCTAATTACCGTGGCACAAAAGAGATGGATAAGCTTTTAGGTACATTTACCAAAAAAAATATTAATAATTTTGATAATGAAGACTTAATTGATTTAGAAAAATTACTAAATATAGATGATACAAATTTATACAACTTCTATACAGGAGCTGAAACAGATTTTGAAATAGAGAATAATAAAGTAAATTTACTTTTTAAAAATTTTAAATATTAAATAATGGCGGAGAGACTGGGATTCGAACCCAGGAAAGAGTTGCCCCTTTGCCGGTTTTCAAGACCGGTGCTTTCAACCGCTCAGCCATCTCTCCGTGAGCATCGTTTTATAAGTATAATATTAAAATTCAACTAAAAAACAGACGATTTTTTTTTAAGAATTTTGACTGGCGTACAAGTCTTGTACAAGTTATCCTATAATATCCTATATGAAATTAGATCCAATTGTAGAGAGAGCTTGTACATGGTCATTGAATACAATCATTTGGTCATATCATTCAGCTGTAATAATACAAACTAACATTAAAGAAGAGGGTAGAAAATTTGAAAAAAAAGAACTAAAAAAATTATTAGACCATATATCTAAAGGGCATATTCCTTACCAACAATCACTGCTCACATATCTAGTTTACTTTTTAGGAGCTTGTTTTGAAAATTATAAAATTAATAATGTAAAAAAGAATGTAGATGATGAAACAGTTGAATTTTTGATAAATGCTTTTTTTGATACTGCTAAAAGATATTCCAAAGACAAAAGCATAGGTTATCAACCCTGTATAATTGAAGTTAATAATAAAAAATATGATTTTAATAAAAAAATTATAAATGCTCATTTACCTGGATTAACCAAGGCTGACATAAAAAATATTTCAAATTGGTTTGTTAAAAATTACAAATCAGCTGAGTCTATCTCAAAAGTATTTATTGGAGCAGGGCATTATTTCAATTTAGAAAACACGGGATATATGAACCAAGTTGCAGGTCCTGGTAAATCTAATACAACAGCATTATTAGAATTATTACCTGGTCATTTTGAAAAATTTCCAGGCACAGGATTACGAAAAGACGTAGCTCTTAGACTTAGCTATCTTTACATGAATGAAGCATACAGTATTAGACTCCATGAAAATTATGTAAATAAAGCATCAAAAAAATTAAAGAATGTTTTGAAATTTACAAAAGGTGAATGGATTAAATTTTTTCTATTAAGAGCTTCTTCAACGCTTAAGATGATGCAAATAATATTCAATTCTGGAAAATCAGAAAATGAAAAAGATTTCAAAGATATGGCGAAAGGAATGAGTAGAATTGAGTATCTAGATGTAATTAATCTTTTAGAAAAAAATATTGAAGAAAGCGATGATCATAAAGAAAAAGATCATCTAACAAGTATTTGGTCATTAATAGATGATTATCGTTCCAAAAAACCTACAAAAGGTTTTAGAGATCTTTATTTTAAGAAATAATAGATGAATAAATACTATAGAGCTCAAGAGGAAAGAAACGGTATAATAAAGATACTTGAAAACTTATCTTTTGATGAAAAGAAAGAAGTATTAAGTATAGTTGATCAGAGTATGGTTAATTCAGCTAATAATGTTCTAGCTAATGATGATCCACCAGGCATACCTCTAACAAGACTACCTAATAAGTTTAAGAGTGAAGTACAGGCTAAAGCTGTTCAAATGGGCAGACAACTCTTTATCAAGATTCAAGTAGATGAATTGATTAAGAGAAGAAGAAAGAATAATATTAAGGTTGTTAAATGAAAATATTTCCAGAATCTATAGTTCCAGATCCAGATAAGAAATTTCACCTTAATGACAAAGATATAGTCAATAAACTTATTGAAGGGCTATTAAAAAAAGACAAAGAATTAAGATTATTAAGACAAGAACAATATAATTGGTTTAATGGTCATTATGGTGAAGGTATAAACAGTAATCTTGAAAAAAAAGATAATAAAATACAATTAATTTGTAGAAAAATATCTATTTATAACAAAAAAAATTTTGATGATGATTTAGATTTATTTAATTCACATTGGAATTGTGTAAATGACAATCAGCAATCAACTAAACCTATGACAAATGAAAATTTGGGTACAAAAAAACTCTGTGGGATTAATATTTCTTCGAAAGAACTTAAATTTTCAACTACTTTTGCTGTAGGATCAAATGATACTGTTTATGATGATCCGTCTAAAGAAAATAAACTATATAAATGTGCCTATGAAAACTTAGAGGCATATATAAATTTTATTCATAAAAAATTATAATTTTGCGTACAAGTGGCGTACAAGTTTGACAGCTTAGGCAAGCCAAGAATGATGCGTTTTTCGTAAAAGCTAAATTATAAAAAGTTAGCAATGGCTTAATAAGTATGTGAATCGACGTAAGGTGAGTAGGGGATCCTTAGTATTTCAAGACCGGTGCTTTCAACCGCTCAGCCATCTCTCCGTTCGCAAGGTTTTATAATTATAATTATTTAATTCAACCTTAAAATAGTCTAATAAAACTAATAACAACTAATTCCATTAAATCTTATGAATAAAGAATTCAATAAGGGGTTACTACTAGCTGGTTTAGGCTCATTTTGGTGGGGATTTATCGGTGTTATTTATTTTAAATCTATTACTTATATTGGTCATATAGAACTTGTTGTTCATAGATGCCTTTGGTCGACTGTCACATTAATATTAACCACATTTCTTTTTTCTAAATGGTATATTTTTTTTGAAATTTTAAAAAGTAAAAAAAATTTAATTTATCTTTTTTTTTCAGGTAGTTTAATTTTTGTCAATTGGGCAGCATGGATTTATGCTATAGCCACAAACAGAATAATTGATGCAAGTTTTGGTTATTTTATAATGCCAATTCTTAGTGTGATGTTAGGATATATTTTTTTTTAAGGAAGTTCTTAATAAGAAAAGAATTTTTTCTATTATTTTAGTCATAATATCAATACTTTACTTAATTATTATGAGTTACAAATCTTTACCATGGCTTGGTTTAGTCGTAGCATTTAGCTGGGGGTTTTATAATTTATTAAGAAAAAAAATTAATGTTGATACAGATATTGGATTATTAATAGAGAGCTTATATATATTGCCATTTGCTATTGCAGTATTTTATTTAATCTCCATTAACGGATTTAATGATTTTAAAATTGAAGATCCACCTATGATGCTGCTAATTTTTTTGGCAGGACCAATGACTGTTATTCCACTATTTTTATATGTCAGAGGTGTTGAGTTATGTGGACTTGGACCAACTGGAATGATTTTTTATATAACTCCAACTTTGCAATTTTTACTTGGTTTCTTTTATTATGATGAAGTTTTTTCATTAAATAAATTAGTTAGTTTTATTATTATTTGGATTGCTGTAATTGTATATTTGAAAGATTTAAATGAAAATAATTAGATACTCATTAATTATCTTATTTACTTTAAATATTAATGTTTATGCTGATATCAATATTGAATTTGAAAATTGGAAAAAAAGTTTTAAAAAAATAGCACTTAAAAATAATATTTCTGAAAAAAATTTTGATAAAGTGATGTCTAATACTAAATTCCTTCCTAATGTTATTAAATACGATCGTTTTCAACCAGAATTTTATGAAGATACAAAGACTTATATCTTAAAGAGAACTTCTAAAAAGAAAGTTTCTAAAGGGTTGTCTTTTTATGAACAAAATTCAAATCTGGTTAAATCAGTAGAAAAAAAATTTAATATTGAACAAGAATTACTCTTATCATTAATGGGCATCGAAACAAATTTTGGAACTTATGTTGGAAAAATGGACATTTTATCGTCTCTTGCAACATTAAGTTTTGACCAAAGGCGATCTGAGTTTTTTACAAATGAATTGTTAATACTTTTAAAGCTTATTGAAAAACAACAAATTAATTATGAAACTCTTTTTGGATCTTGGGCAGGTGCATTTGGTTTTTTTCAATTTATGCCATCAACTATGAAAAACTATGCAATAGATTATGATAATAATGGATTAATTGATTTAAAAAATAATAAAGATGCATATGCATCAGCAGCTAATTATTTAAATCAAATTGGTTGGAAAGCTGATCAACCTTGTTTTTTAAGAGTCAATTTATCTACTGATATACCTAGAAAATATCTAAATGTTTCAGCTAAGAAACTTCACAACAAACAAAAATTAAAATCATATAGTAAATTTATTAAAAATATAAATGAAATAGATAATAAATATCAAAATCTTCAAGTAGCAATAATTACACCTGATAAAGATATTATACCTGATGCTGATACGTTAAATCCAGCCTTTATTGTTTTTGATAATTATGAAATTATACTACAATGGAACAGATCATTAAGATTTGCTTTAGCTGTTTGTACTTTAAAAAATAAATTTAAAAATGAACTTCAATAAATTTTTAACTATATTATTAATTTTATTCTTAACAGCATGCCAACAATTTGATGATAACAAGAAAGTAGTAAATTATTTTAATTATCTAAAATATAGTAATACAGGTTTTACGTTAATTTATGATGAACAGCTTAAAAAAGATAACAAAATATCAAAAAAAATTGATAATAGAGCTTTAGTTATTTTTCACAAAAAAATTAAAAAGAATTCATTTGTTAAAATTACTAATCCTGTAAATAATAAATCAATCATTGCTAAAGTTATTTCAAATAATGTTCAATTTTCAGATTTTTATAATTCAGTAATTACAAAAAGAATTGCTAATGAATTATCTATTGATTTAAGTGAGCCCTACATAGATCTTATTCTTATATCTGAAAACTCTACATTTATTGCTAAAAAAGCAAAAACATTTGATGAAGAAAAAAATGTAGCCGAAAAAGCACCTGTTGATGGGATTAAAATTGATAATTTAGGAACAGAATTAAATAAAAAAAAACAAGTAAGTAAACACAAATTTTTATATTCAATTAAAATTGCTGACTTTTATTATAGGGACTCAGCAGAGAATATGATCTTAAGAATCAAAAAAGAGACAAATCTGAAAAATCCATTAATAAAAAAAATATCACAGACTAAATATAGGGTATTATTAGGTCCATTTAATGATATAAAAAAACTTGAAAAATCATTTGATGAAATAAAATTATTAGAATTTGAAAACTTAGAAATATTAAAAGATGCTTAAGAAATTAATAATTTATATTTTCCTCAGCTTATTTATTCATTCATTTTCTAATGCCAATTTTGATGTAAAAGCAAGAACAGCAATACTTCAAGATTACTATTCTGGTGAAATTTTGTATGAAAAAGAACCTGATAGATCGATTTATCCAGCTTCAATGACTAAAATTATGACTTCAATAATTGCTTTTGATTTAATCAAATCAGGTGATTTAAATTTAGATGAAAAATTTATTGTTTCTGAAAAGGCTTGGAGATTATCTACTGCAGGTTATTCTTCGATGTTTATTATGGTAGGAGATCAAGTGTCCGTAGAAGATTTACTTAAAGGTATAATTATTGCCTCAGGTAATGATGCGTGTATAGCTTTAGCAGAGGGTATTGCTGGTACAGAAGAAGAGTTTGCTTTATTAATGACTGCTAAAGCCAGAGAAATTGGTATGGAAAATACAAATTTTACAAATTCTTCAGGTATTAACGATCCTGATAACTATTCTACTGTCAGAGACATAATGATTATGTCTAGATATTTAATTGAAAAACACCCTGAGTTTTACAAGATGTTTGCTGAAAAAGAATTCACATGGAACCGTACTGGAGGTGATCCAATTACCCAAGGCAATAGAAATCCTCTACTTTATAAAAAGCTTGGCGCTGATGGTATTAAAACAGGTTATCTCGCTGTAGAAAAATACTCTTTAGCATCCTCTTTAGAAAGAAATGGTAGAAGATTGATAGCTGTAGGCAGTGGTTTTAATACAAAAAATTCAAGATCCAAAGAAAGTACCAAACTTTTGACATATGGATTAACCAATTATGACTTAGTTAGAATTGCTAAATCTAATGAACCTTTTCAAAAAATAAATGTCTGGCTAGGTAAACAAGAATCTGTTGAAGCCTATACTGAACAAGATATTTTCAAAACTATTAAAAAAGCTAAAAAAAAATTACTTAAAGTTACTGTTAAATATGAGGGGCCTGTAGAGGCTCCAATTGAAAAAAATCAAAAAATTGCAACATTAAGAGTAGTATACGATCAAGAATTGGTTGGCGAATACGACCTTTTATCATCGAAAGAGGTTAAAAAAGTAAACTTTATATCCAGATTAATTAAATCAATTAACTATTTAATCTGGGGTGATGTCTAAAAAACCTATAATTGTTTTTGAGGGAATTGAGGGGAGCGGAAAGAGCTACCATTTAACTTTTGTTGCAAGATATTTGAAACAAAAAAAAATTAGCTTTATTAAAATACGTGAACCTGGCGGCAGTCAAAATTCAGAGAAGATCAGAAGACTAATGTTAAATAATAAATCAAATTTTAATAAAGATACAGATTTATTGTTATTTTTATCATCAAGAAGTGAAAATATTAGTTTAATTAAAAAAAATTATAATAAAAAAATTATTCTAATTGATAGATTTACAGACTCTACAATTGCTTATCAACATTATGGAATGGGTGTAAATTTGAATTTAATTAATATATTAAAT
>CABYBM010000017.1 GCA_902517175.1 uncultured Pelagibacteraceae bacterium
TATATTTTTATTCATAGGTAATATTCTTTTTATCAATTTAAGATTTTTATTAGGGGGCGTTGCTAAATATATAAATTTAATATCTTTAAACTTTGAAATTTCCTCAAGACTAATATTTTCAACAAATTTTCCAAATCTTTTTTTTATTACGTTTATTCGTGTTTTATCTTTATCGCAAATATATATTTTTTTAAATCTTTTAAGATTTTTAATGCAGCTAATAATTATTGATCCCCAATAACCACACCCCACAACAATTAGTTCATTTTTCATATTTTCACATTATTTAATGCATTGTTTTTAAAAAGATTTGCTTCTTTAATATATCTCCTTACCATCTGAGTTGTTTTATGACCAGTCATTGTCATTATACTTCTTTCATCAGCACCAGCTTCAGCAACAGATGTTGCAAAGCCTGATCTTAAGCTATGTCCAGAGTAGTTTTTACTTTCTATACCCGCTAATTTTAAATATTCTTTTATTAACAAAGCAACAGTTTGGTCAGTTAATCTACTATTTGATAGTTTTGACCCTTTAGTAAATCTTCTAAATAACGCTCCGGTTCTTATTTTTGATATTTCAATCCATTTTTGGATTGAAACAACTGGACAATAAAGTGAATTGTCAAAGTAGGGTAGTCCTTTAACTGAACCCTCACCAAATTGGTCTGTTTTGGACCTCCTTAGATTAATCTTAAGACCCTCCTCTACAAAATCTAGATCCTCATAGTCTAGTGAAACTATCTCATTTCTTCTAAAACCACCTGAAAACCCTATTAAGATAATGGACCTGTCCCTAAATTTCTTTATCTTGTTATTTGTTTGTTTATCTATAACATTAATTATTTGTTTTAAATTACTAATTAATAATGGTTTTTTACCTCTTTGAATGCTTCCTTTTCTTCTTTTAATACCCATTAAATTTTCAATAATTGATGGGTGTTTTGTATCTAAATAATGCCCTTTAAGTCTATGTATAACACCTATTGATACTAATCTTCGTTTTAAAGTACTCATTTTAACTTCTTTAGTTGATAAATGAGTTAAGTATAAAGAGACTATTTTAGGTTCTGATGGGAGCGATTTAAAACCATTCTTTGAACAGAACGATCCAAAGTCATTAAAATCTGACTTATAAGCTCTTACAGTGTTTTCCGCTTTTGAATTTTGAAGATTTAATATTGTTTCTTCTTGTAATTTTTTTATACCTGTACTTAATTCATTATTGAGTCTTGATTTTATTTGTTGAACTGAAAAAGGTTTTTTTAATGTCATATTTAAATATTACTAGTGATAATCATTAATTATCGTTAGTAATATATCAAGAGTTTTCTAATGTCAAATAAAATAATTAATCCTTTTCAAGAACAATTAATGATGTTGCGAGCTCAATAAGGATGAAATATAATTTAAAGATGGGTATAGATGGAGTAATTGAACCAATATATTTTCTAATAACTTCGATTGGTTTTGTAATTTTGAGCTTAATTCAATATAAAAAAACAGGAAAAACATTAGAAACGATTTATCTCTTTATTTTAGCTATTTTCTTTATAGTTTGCTTTATTATTTTAAATTTTTATTGATGAAAGGTACTAAATTTCAATTAAAAGTCTGGAAATACCTTAAAACTATACCAAAAGGTAGTGTAAAAACTTATAAAGAGGTAGCTATTGCTATAAAAAGCCCTAATTCATCACGTGCTGTAGCTAACGCATGTGGAAAAAACTTATATGCTCCCAAAATACCGTGTCATAGAGTAATTCGATCTGATGGAGGATTAGGTGGATACTCTGGCACAGGTGGAATTAGGACAAAGCTGCGTTTATTGAGATCTGAAAAAGTTGATGTTTAGAGTAATTTATGGTCCAAAAAACGTTTAAAATCAACAATTTTTTGATATTTAAGCCTATTTTAATAAAAATAGTTTTTACACCCTTCAAGTTGTACTATATATCGAGATAAACTTAAATAAAGTACCTCTATGGCCTTTTAAAACGTATATTCTATAACTGCATTGCTCTACTTTTCAATGATATTAAGGCTCATTTTAGACCAAAATTTCAAAGACTTTTTTATGAATTTTTGTTGCCCTACTCACTTATTAGAATATAAATTTTGAATTTTATCATTAATAGGCTGAAAAAACCTTTGCTATTAAACAATTTTAACTATTAATAACAATTTTTCATGAAATTTTTTAAATTTTGTCTTTTTTCTTTAAATAATAGTTATTAATTTTTGATTTTCCTTGATAAATTTAAAACCATAAATCAATTTTAAAAATAAAATAATGTAACAATTACAATAATTTAAAAATATATTATAAAGTAATACTTTATATTATAGTAAATATTTATTTACTATTAACTAGAACGAGTTAGCATATATTCCCTTCTAGAAATATATAGTCCACTAAGAACGATAATAAATAAACCTAAATAAGTCCAATTATCAGGCAATTCATGGAAGAAATAGTAACTAATAAGTATATTTGTAATTATCTCTGTATAGCCCAAAGGAGCTAATTTAGATGCATCAGCATATTTGAGAGATAATATAAGAAAAAGATGCGCTACAGAGGCTATAAGGCCGATTAAAGCCATTAAAATCCATTGATTTGGAGTAGGATTAACCCAAACTGATGGCATAAATAGGCTAATTATTATAGTTCCTATCAAACCAGACAGTAAAAGTGTTAAAAGAGGATTATCAGAGGTGCTCAGCTTCCTGGTGATAATAAGATAAAAACCGTAGCAAATTCCATTACCTAAAGCAGCCACAGTTGCTAAGTTAAGCTCAATAAAGCCAGGTCTTATTACAATTAAAGTTCCAATAAAACCTAATGATACAGCAGTCCACCTTTTCACCCCTACTTTCTCATTTAAAAAAAATGGAGATAAGGCTGTAACACAAATTGGAGCAACAAAAGCTAAGGTTAAAGCTTTTGGAAGAGAAATTTCTGAAATTGCATAAAAGAATAAATAAGTAGAAAAAACAAAAATTAATCCTCTGATTAATTGAAGTGTTGGTTTTTTTGTCCAAACTAAAGAGTGCCTATAAAAAATAAGCATTAAAGATAAAGTAAAAACTACAGTAAAAAAATATCTAGCCCAGGTAATTTGAAGAACATCCATCGATGAACTTAAATATTTAGCAAAAGCATCCATGACAGGAACAATCATCCAGGCAGATGCATTTAAAATTATTGCCTTCATAAAAGAAGGATATAGTTTAATAGAAGTATTTTAAAGCAAAGAATACAACAATTGGTAACGTTATAAATGACATAATTGTTGAAACTACGATCATACTTGCAATGCTATCAACAATTTTTTTAGGTGAATACATTGAACCAATTAAATAAGTCAAAACTGCACTTGGCATAGCACACTGAATTAAAAATACACCTGCTGCAAAACCAGATAAATTAAACATTTTTATAATACCTAGTCCAATTAATGGACCAACAAAAACTCTACATATTGAAGAAATAAAAGCAGATTTAAAAGAAAAAACTTTTAATCTTGTAAGAGCAATACCTAAAGACATCAATATTAAAAATATTGCTGTGTAAGCAGTAATCATAGTTGTATTCACTAAAAAAACTGGGGTTTCAATTTCATAATATATAAAAATAATTGAAATTATTATTGCATATACAGGTGGGCTTTGAAGTAAAAGCTTAAAACTAAATTTTTTACTAGCCAAAAAAACATTTATTGTAAAATGAAAAAATATAACTAATGAAGAGATAGTAGCCGCAATACCTAAGCCTAGATCACCATAAGCAAATAAACAAATTGGTAGACCCATGTTACCGACATTAGGTAAAACAAATGGAGGAAGTTCTCGTATTATTTCTTTTTTTAAAAAAAATAAGAAGATTACACCTACTAAAACAAAGGCAAATATTGCAATTAGTGAATACCAAAAATACTCAATAAACATTGAGAAAGTTACACCAGTGGTAGTTATAGCGTAAAAAACCATCGCAGGGCTTCCAACATTAGCAGCAAAATTTGTGATAAAAGAAGTATCTAATTTAGGATTTTTTTTACCAATAAAGTAACCGATACCTACCATAAAAAAAACAGGAAATAAAACTTCAAAAAGTTTAAAATATATATCCATCAACCAAGCACTCTAATAAGTGTTGGTGTTTTTAAAATATTTTTATTTTTTTTAAATATAGATAAACAATTCATGGAATTTATCTCAGAAGTTTTGTGAGTAATAATTACTATTGTTGCTTTATTTGTTTTTTTATCAGGTGTTTGGATAAGTCTTTTAACTGATATTTTATATTTGGCTAAACGATTAGTAATTTGGGATAAAACTCCAGGTCGATCCCTCACTTCAAACCTTAAATATAGTGAATTTGTATATTCGTTAATGTTACAAGATTTTAAAACTTTTAATTGTGCAAAAGGAATTCCAAAAGGTTTTTTAATATTTCCTCTAAGTATGGACAATAAGTCAGAAAGTAAAGAAGATGAAGTAGGACCAGGACCTGCACCTTCACCTTGTAAAATACATTCACCAACAGGTTTACCTTCAAGAATTACTGCATTCATTACCCCATTAACATTCCCAATATAAGAAGTTTTATTAACTAAACATGGGTGAACTGTTTCAAAAAGTTGATTATTTTTTAATTCCGTTATACCAAGAAGTTTTATTCTTAAATCTAATTGATTAGCAATTTTTATATCTTTTAATTCAATTTTTTCTATCCCTTCCATTAAACATTTGTGGTGTGAAATTTTACTATTAAATGCAAGTGCAGATAAAATTCTTACCTTTGCAAAAGCGTCAAAACCATTTAAATCTAATTTAGGATTGCCTGGTTCAGCATAACCAAGTTTTTGTGCTTTAATAAGAACATCATTAAATTTTTGATTAGAATTTTCCATTTCAGATAAAATATAATTTGAAGTTCCATTTAATATTCCATAAATCTTTGAGACCTTGTTTGTTGCCAATCCCTCTTTTATTGATCTTAAGATTGGGATGCCCCCTGCTACAGAAGCTTCAAACTCTAAATTTACATTATTTTTTTCAGCTAATTTTGCTAGATAATTTCCATGTTTAGAAATCAAGGCTTTATTTGGTGTAATGACGTGAACCTTGCTTTTTAAAGCTTTCTCCACAATCTTTTTAGATACACCGTCTGATAAACCTATTGCTTCAAATAAAATATCAACTTTATGTATTTTAAGTATGTCAAGGGGATTAGTATAAAAAATTCTCTTATTAATTTTGAATTTTCTTTTTTTTTTTATATTTTTTGCAGATATTGCAACTACATTTATTTTCGTTCCTGTTTTTATTTCAATACTTTTTTTTTTGTGATTTAACTCATTAAGTAAATAAATACCAACTTGTCCTAAACCAACTACAGCAATATTATATATTTTTTTCATTTATTAATATCAGGATAATTACTTTTTTTCGTATAGTCTTCTATATATATTTTATACTCCTCCAGTGTCATTGTGGTTATATCTTTAGATTTTTTTGATATTTTTGAAATTTTTTTTTGCTCGTCTTCATTCTGAATTGAGTCTCCAGTCCAATATTGAGAATCTTTGTTTAATGAACAATGATTAAGAAATAATAGTAGAGATAAACTTAATATTAACCTCATATTAATCCAGTTGTTTCAGGATAGTTAAATCTATTATTTAAACTTTGAACTGCTTGCCCTGCTCCACCTTTTATTAAATTATCTATTGCTGAAAGTATTATAATTTTATTTTTGTATTTAGATTTACAGACAGAGATTAGACAATAATTTGTATTAATAACATCATTTGTACTTATTGGAGTATTTGACTTAGAAATCTTAACAAATTTTTCTTTTTTATAGAATTTTGATAATAAGTTTATTACTTTTGATTGATTTACATTTTTATTCAAATCTAAATAAATTGTACTTAAAATACCTCTAAACATTGGAGATAAATGAGGTGTAAAAATTACCTCAATTTTTTTCTTAGTAAATTTTTTTAACATCTGATCAATTTCTGAATTATGTCGATGACTTCCAACACCATATGCACTTAAGGATTCATATAAATTTTTATTTTTATATTTTTTATGAACATTTCTTCCAGCACCAGAATAACCAGATTTAGAGTCTATTATAATACTTTTAAAATTAATAAAGTTTTTCTTAAACAAAGGCATTAAAGGTAATAAAATAGATGTTGGATAACAGCCAGGGCTTGAAATAATATTATACTTTTTAAGTTCTTTTCTATTAATTTCAGGAAGTGAATATAAACTTTTTTTTATAAGTTTAACTGCTCGATGTTTCTGCTTATACCATTTTTGATATTCTGAAGCTTTTTCAAGTCTGAAATCTGCAGCTAAATCAATTAATATATTTTTACTATTGAGGTGTTTAGATATATCTTGAGCTTCACCATTTGGTAGAGCAGTAAAAATTACATCAACATCATTTAAAAAATTTTTATTAAATTTTTTTATTTTAGGCAATTTATATTTTGATAATGACTTTTCATAAGAAGAAATTTTCTTACCTACTGAAGAATTACCACACAGATATTTTATGTTTATATATTTATGCTTAACTAATATTTTAATTAGTTGAGTACCAATATATCCAGTTGAACCAGCGACTAACGCATTAAGCTTAGGCATTTTATATTATAACAGTTAAATATTAAAAAAAAATTATCTTTTAGAGAATTGAAAGCTTCTTCTAGCTTTTCTTCTACCAGGTTTTTTCCTCTCAACAGCTCGAGAGTCTCTGGTGGTAAGTTTTTCTGTTTTTAGTGTACTTTTTAAATTTTCATCGAATAAAACTAATGCTTTAGATATACCATGAACCATTGCACCAGCTTGACCAGTCGGTCCACCACCTTTAACACTACATCTAACATCATAATCTGTAGACTGATTTATAATCTCAAAAGGTCTTGTAATTTGCATTTTGTGTGTTTCGTCTGCAAAATAGTCACTAAATAATTTTCCATTTACATATATTTTACCAGAACCTTTTTTTAACCAAACTTTCGCTATAGAAGTTTTTCTTCTACCAGTTGCATATTTACTATCTTTAAAATCCAATTTAAGTTTAGGAGATTTTGGAGATGTTTGAGTGTTTTCCATATTAATTTCTAGCTAAATTTTTACTATTCAATTTATTTAATTCGATGACCGTAGGATTTTGTGCAGAATGCGGGTGATTATTACCTGCATAAATTTTTAATTTAGTTAATTGTTTTCGACCCAAAACACCACCAGGTAGCATTCTTTTCACTGCAAGTTTTAATGTTTCACCTGGTTTTTTTTCATGTAACTTTTCAGGTGTAGCAATCTTAATACCACCAGGGTGTCCTGTATGTCTATAATATTTCTTGTCTTGAAACTTTTTTCCTGTGAATTTTACTTGTTCAATATTTTTAACAACAACAAAGTCACCATCATCCATATGCGGAGTATATGTAGATTTGTTTTTTCCTCTTATAATATTTGAAACTATTGTTGCCAATCGACCAACAACTGCATTAGTTGCATCGATTTCATACCAAGATGATGTTATTTGGTCTTTTTTAAGGAATTTGGTCATTGTGCGAGGATTAATACTATTATTAAAATCAAAGTCAAATTTATATTTACCTTGAAAATAGGTCCTAATTTGATAAAAAGTTAATGCCGATTTGATCCTATTGCGGGCTATAAACTGCTAAAAAGGAATTCCACAAATTATCGGTAGGCATTTGAACTATATTGTGCGCCTAACATTAAGTTGAAGCACTAAAAAAGGAGTATATTATGAGCAATAAAAGAAATAACCCAGAGACCATTGCGGTCCACGGTGGGGATTATAGAAGCGACCCTGCAACTAATGCTGTTGCCGTACCGATATATAGAACTACATCATATGAGTTTAACAGCACAGATCATGCAGCTAATTTGTTTTCACTTAAGGAGTTTGGAAACATTTATACAAGAATAATGAATCCTACAAACGACGTATTAGAGAAAAGAGTTGCTGCTCTTGAAGGTGGTTTGTCATGCGTAACCGTTTCATCTGGTCAAACAGCCTCTTCTTTTGCTGTGTTAAATGTTGCTCAAGCTGGTGACAATATCGTTAGTTCTACAGATTTATACGGTGGGACTGTATCATTATTTAATAATACGCTTAGTAAACTTGGAATAGAGATTAGATATGCAGATCCAAGTGATCCTAAAAATTTTGAAAAACTAATTGATGATAATACACGTGCCTTTTATGGAGAAACTTTACCTAATCCATACCTGAGAGTTTTCCCTATTAAAGAAGTTTCAGATATTGGAAGGAAATACAATATTCCTCTTATAATGGATAATACTGCCGCCCCTGTTATCTGCAAACCCATAGAACATGGAGCTGCAGTAGTTATTCATTCATTAACAAAATATATTGGTGGACATGGAACAGCAATAGCTGGCAGCATTGTTGATAGTGGGAATTTTGATTGGACAGCCGATCCTAAAAGACAACCATTATTTAATGAACCAGATTCAAGTTATAATAATGTTATATGGGGAAAAGCAGTACCAGAGATGACGGGTGCTAATGTTCCTTTTGCAGTACGTGCTAGAGTTTGCCTGTTGAGAGATCTAGGATCAGCATGTGCTCCAGATAATGCTTTTGCGATTATACAAGGTCTTGAGACTGTTGCTTTAAGGATGAAACAGCATTGTGAAAATGCACAAAAAGCTGTTAATTTTTTAAAAAAACATAAAGAAGTAACTAAAGTAATTTACTCAACTGAACATGATAAACATATCTCAGATAGAGCTAAACAATACCTAAAAGGTGGAAATGGACCTATGGTTGGTATTGAACTAAAAGGTGGGATTGACACAGGTAAAAAATTTATTGAGTCCTTAAAGATGTTTTATCATGTTGCAAATATTGGGGATGCTAGAAGTTTAGCTATCCATCCGGCTAGTACAACTCACAGTCAATTAAATGAAAAAGAGCTTATTGCCTCTGGTGTAACACAAAGTTATGTTAGATTATGTATAGGTATAGAACATATCGATGATATTATTGGAGATTTAGATCAAGCTTTAAATAAATCGTCTAAAGGTAAACTTAAAGCAGTTAGTTAGTTCTGGTATTTATAAAGAAAAAATAAATAGAAGAAGTTACTAAAAAAATTGAACTTATTTGGTGCACAGCAGCAATATAAATTTGTGCACCAAGTATGACTGTTAGAATTCCAAGAACAATTTGCAAAATTATAAAAAAACCTAAAATATTAACTGATCTATACAATTTAGTTATTTTACTTTTATATACTTTAAAAAAAATCATCACATAAAATAATCCAATTAAATAGGCAAGATTTCTGTGAATAAACTGTACTAATGACGGATCACTAAAAGCAGATAATTTAAATAAATTTTCAAAATTATTATCATCTGGAAAATAAGTGTTACCCATAAGTGGCCAAGAATTATAAATTTTTCCAGCATCCATTCCTGATACAAATGCACCAATTACAATTTGTATTAAAATTAAAACTAAAAATATAAATGGAATTGTTGAATTTATTCCATCTGAAAGATGATTATAATTTTGAAATTTTAGGTAATTCCAAAAAATTAATGATAAAATTAAAAAAGCAATTAATAAATGAATAGATAATCTAAAGTGACTAACATCTACCCTGTCAACTAAACCACTACTGACCATATACCAACCAATAAAACCCTGAAAACAAATTAGGAAAAAAATAAAATATAAATTTAGTATTTTTGAAATTTTCAATTTAAAGGAAAAATATATAAGTGGAAATAGATAACATAATCCTATTACTCTACCTAAGAATCTATGGGCCCATTCCCACCAGAAGATAACTTTAAATTCTTGTAAGCTCATATTGAAATTCTGTAATTTAAACTCAGGAATTTCTTTGTATAAATTAAAGTATAATATCCAATCGTTTTGATTTAGAGGTGGAAATAATCCTGAAAACAATTGCCATCTCGTTATAGAAAGACCAGAGTCGGTTAACCTAGTTAAACCGCCAACTACAATCATAATAGAAATGATAATAAACATTACAATTAACCAAACAGACAATTGATTATTAATTTTTGTATTTACAGTGTACATAAGCGCTTAAATATAATATTTTTTTAATAATCCAAATATATAAATGTCGCCTCTAAAAAGAAAAAAATTAAGCAAAATTAGAATTGAATTAGATAAACTTGATAATTCCCTCATCCAAATTATAAAAAAAAGAACAAATCTAGTTAAAAAGGTTCTCAAGTTAAAAGATAAAAAAAATCAAATTATTGATCATAAAAGAATAAGTATAATTTTAAAAAATATTAAAAAAAAATCAGTTAAAAATAAAATTGACCCAAAAATAACAAATAGAATTTGGAAGAATATGATTTGGGCTTATATAGAATACGAAAAAAGAAACTTTAAAAAGAAATAGTTATTTACTATGCGGTGGTAGCTTCTTTTCCACAAACATTTCATGTTTTCTTGTATCTGGATTGTATTTTTTTGCTGAAAGTTTAACCTTAGCTTTTTCACCTCCTGCAGGTTTTTTCACATAATAAAAGAAAGAGCTATCAGGCTTAGATTCAGGAACTAATCTTACTTTAACGTGAGTTTTTTTTGCCATATTACTTAAGTTCTTTTATTATTTTTGAAATTTTAACAATTTTATTTTTTAAATTTTCAGCTTTTATAGATTTATCTACAATTTCGTCAAGCTTTAAAGAAACTTGACTATTTAACATCTTTTTTACACCGTTAATTGTCATACCTTGCTCCTTTAAAAGAAACTTAACTTTCTTAAGTAAATTAATTGTTTTTTCATCATAATATCTTCTATTAGAGTTTAGTATTTTTGGTTTAATTTGATTAAATTGTGTTTCCCAAAATCTAATTATATGTGTTGGTAAAGTTCCTTTTTTATTCGGTTTAAGTTTTAAAATTTTTGCAACTTCACCAATAGTTTTGTACGCACTTTCAGATTTATCCATTTTCCTTCATATTAACAAATTCTTTAAATTCTCTAGATGGTTTAAATAAAACAACTTCCCTGCTTGATATTACTTTAGATTCTTTTGTTTTAGGATTTCTTCCCATTCTTGATTTTTTTTTTCTTAAAGAAAAAGTACCAAATTTAGATAATTTTAATTTTTTTTCAGACTTAATATTTTTAATAATTGTTAATAAAAAATCGTCGATAAGATTTTCTGAGATTTGCTTTGAAAAACCAATCTGCATATAAACCAAATTAACCAGATCTTTTTTAATTAAGTTTATTCTCATTAAATATTGTGTTTTATTTTTTTTATCAAATTACCTTTTACAATTTTATAACAAACATCAAGCGAATTTGAAAATCCTATATAGTCAGTTCCACCATGACTTTTAACTACTGGCGAGTCTAGTCCAATAAAAATTGCTCCATTATATAATCTAGGATCTAGTCTTTTCTTAAATTTTTTTAAATTTGATATATTTAATAATGATGAAATTTTTCCCATAATACTTCCGGTCATAGTTTTTTTTAACTCACTGGTAATAAAATTTGCTGTACCTTCAGCAGTTTTTAAAGCAACATTACCTGTAAATCCATCTGAAACAATTACATTTACGTTTCCATCCATTAAATGATTACCTTCAATATAGCCTGCAAAATTATAATTATTAGAATTTTTTTCATTTAAAATCTGGAAAGTTTCTTTTATGACTTCATTTCCTTTTACTTCTTCTGATCCAATGTTTAATAATGCAACATTGGGTTTGTCATCTGGATATAGTGATGTGTATAAAGAAGCACCCATTATAGAAAAATCTAATAGATTTTTTGAGCTACATTCAATATTTGCACCTAAATCTAATACTACGCTCATTCCTTTTTTATTTGGCCAAAGGGCAGATAGTGCTGGTTTGTCTATATTTTCAATCATTTTTAAATTTAGTTTAGCAACAACCAATAAAGCTCCAGTGTTACCTGCTGAAATAACGATATCTGCTTCGTTTTCTTTAACACTTTGAATAGCAAGCCACATACTGGTTTTCTTGCCCCTTTTCGCTCCTTCTAAAGGACTATCAGTACTTTTAATTACTTTGTCTGTATGAATAATTTCATAAAATTTTTTATCAATTTTACCTTTGATCAATTCTACGATTTGATTTTGATCTCCAAAAATCTTGTAAAAAATATTTTTATTTGAGCTGTTGTTGAAAACAATACCATCAATAATTTTTTTAGGTGAACCATCTCCACCCATTGCATCTACTGCAATTTTAATCAAATCTGACATTTTGTAGATATATTATACTATTCTTTTGGGTCTAAAACTTGTCTTCCCTTGTACATACCGGTTTTTAAATCTAAATGATGAGAGAGCCTATATTCACCAGATTTTTTATCTTCAACTATATTTTTAGTTGAATATTTCATAGTTTGTGCCCTTCTCATACCAGTTCTGGAGGGGGTTTGTTTGCGTTTTGGTACAGCCATAATTAACGGTTACTTACACTTTTTAAATAAGAATTCAAAGTTTTTTTTGATAAATTAGCATTAAAATTCTCAAAATAATCAAGTAAATATTCAATATTTCCAAAATCACTTAAAAAAATTGAAATTTTTTTTAATTTATCAGGTTTAGACAATTTCTCCCAAAAATGGATTTCAGAAACCATTGAATGAAACAAATTTATATAATCTTTCATTTTTTTGTTAATAGATTGGTCGCCATACCCAATTTCCCTTATACTCAATTCAAGTTGACGAAAATTAAAATCATAAATTTCTTGTAATACAGTCTTATTTTCCTCATTTTTATAATTTTTTAAAAAAAAAGAAAAATGGAGTAAAAATAAGGTCAAACGATCAGAAAAATTATCTTCTCTATTTAAATTTTTGTATAAATCTTTATTTCTAGTGTAATTTATAAAATTATTATAAAGATATAAGTACTTTTGTTTCATGTATAAAACATTATATATAATTTTTTTTTCATTGGTAGTTGCAAATTGTTCTTTTAAACCAGTTGTAAAGCATCACGGTGTTCCTTTTTTAGAAAAAAAACAAGCCTCCCTGATAATTAATAAAAGTAACAAAAATGATATTAAAACTATTCTAGGAAATCCGTCAACAATAAGTAAATTTGATAATGATGTCTGGATCTATATTGAAAGAAAGCAAACACAATCAAAAATTAAAAATTTAGGTAGAATGAAAATTTTTAAAAATGATGTATTAGTTCTAGAGATAAATAATTATGGTGTTCTTAAGAAAAAAGAATTTTATAACAAAGAAGATATGGAAAACATAAAAATAGCTGAGTCAACAACAGAAGCTGGTTTTAAAAGAAACTCTTTTATTTATGATTTCATGTCAAGCATGAGACAAAAAATAAATGACCCTCTTGGTCAGAGGGCCAAAAAGCGTAGAGAAATTAGCCAGCGATAACTGCCAACAGTAATAAAGCTACAATATTTGTAATTTTAATCATTGGGTTTACTGCTGGACCAGCTGTATCCTTATAAGGATCACCAACTGTATCTCCTGTAACAGCAGCTTTATGAGCCTCGGAACCTTTTCCACCATGATTACCATCTTCAATATATTTTTTAGCATTATCCCAAGCTCCACCACCTGCGGTCATTGAAACTGCAACAAATAAACCTGTAATGATAACGCCTAACAACATTGCTCCTACAGCAGCAAGCGCAGCTACTTGACCACCAATAGCAAGAATTATAAAATATAAAACAACTGGTGAAAGCACTGGTAATAAAGACGGGATAATCATTTCTTTAATCGCTGCCACTGTCAATAAATCTACTAGTTTTGCATAATCAGGTTTTTGTTTTCTTTTCATAATACCCGGATATTTTTTGAATTGTCTTCTTACTTCAACTACAACAGCACCACCTGCTCTACCTACAGCTTGCATACCCATGGATCCAAATAAATAGGGTAACATACCACCAATTAATAAACCAACCACAACATAAGGATTTGATAAATCAAAAGTTACAACAATACCTTCAAGAGCTGAGCCAGCTTCTTTAGAGAAATGTTTGATATCTTCTGTGTAGGCAGCAAATAAAACTAAAGCACCTAAACCAGCTGATCCAATTGCATAGCCTTTTGTTACAGCTTTCGTGGTGTTACCAACTGCATCTAAGGCATCGGTAGTTTTTCTCACTTTTTTATCTAAATTAGACATCTCTGCAATACCACCTGCATTATCAGTTACAGGACCATAAGCATCTAATGCTACAACCATTCCAGCTAATGCAAGCATTGTAGTAACTGCGATAGCTATACCAAAAAGACCAGCAATCGAATTAGTTATTAAAATACCTGCAACAATAATTAAAGCTGGAATTGCTGTAGCTTCCATTGATACAGCTAATCCTTGAATAACATTTGTTCCATGTCCAGTAGTTGATGATAAAGCAACAGATTTAACAGGTCTGTAATTTGTACCTGTATAATATTCAGTTATCCAAATTAATAATCCTGTAATTACTAAACCAATAACTCCACAATAGTAAAGATTCATACCATTAAAAGTTTTACCATTTACTGTATATTCATTTGCAAATCCTATAACATGATCTGTTACTGGCCACAAAATAACTAATGAGGCTATTGCAGATACTATGAACCCTTTATACAAGGCATTCATAACATTTTTAGTTTTACCTAATTTTACAAAAAAAGTACCAAGTATTGAAGTCAACAGACATGCAGCACCGATACTTAAAGGATAAATCATCATATTTAAATCACCCACAAAGAAAATTGATGATAAAACCATCGTAGCAACGATAGTTACAGCATATGTTTCAAAAAGATCAGCTGCCATACCCGCACAATCACCAACGTTATCTCCAACATTGTCAGCTATAACTGCTGGATTTCTTGGATCATCTTCTGGGATACCAGCTTCTACTTTTCCAACTAAATCAGCACCTACATCAGCTCCCTTTGTAAAAATCCCCCCACCTAACCTTGCAAAAATTGAAATTAAAGAAGCACCAAAACCTAATGCAACAAGAGCATTAACAATTTCTCTTTCATCAACATTTAATTTTAATAAAAGATAGTAATAAACAGCTATTGATAATAATGCTAAACCTGCAACTAGCATACCAGTTACGGCACCTGATTTAAAAGCAACGGAAAGGCCTTGAGCCAAACCTTTTCTTGAAGCCTCCGCTGTTCTTACGTTAGCTTCAACAGATACCAACATTCCAACATAACCTGCAATACCTGATAAAGCAGCACCAATTAAATATCCCGCACCAACTAAAGGACTAAAAGCTATACTAACAATTACCAAAACAACAACACCAACAATTGCTATTGTTTTATATTGTCTTGCTAAATATGCTTTAGCACCAATTTGAATAGCAGATGCAATATCTTGCATTTTTTTATTACCTGCGCTTGAATTAAGAATATTTTTTCCAGTGAAATATCCATAGACGATGGA
>CABYBM010000018.1 GCA_902517175.1 uncultured Pelagibacteraceae bacterium
TTTATAAATTATGCAATTTCCAAGTGTAAGTTTAAGAGAAATTCTAGTCTCACCTTTTAATTTATCTATAATGGTATCAACTTTCTTTCCTCTGACGGAGTAATATTTGTTCCCAACAAATTTGATTATCTTTGTTAACGATCTAAAAGTTACTTCATGAGGTTGTTTAAAAAATTCTTCATTTAAAATAATTTTGCTTTTATCTTTATAAATATATGAATTATCTTTTAAATTTTTTGCAACATAAAATTTTATAGTTTCATTAGAATCTTTTAAATTTTTAATTGTTAAAAGAAATTTATTCTTATCAAGACCATCTTTCTGAAGATGTTTTATTAACTTTCTTATCCTTACTCTTTTAAATTTATTATCCTCATTAGAGGCATCCTCAATATAAGACTTAAAAACATTACTAGTAACATAATTTAAATGTTTTTTTTCAAAACTCATAAGTGGTCTAACTATATTTACTTTTTCTCTTAGAGTTTTTTCACCAAAAGATACTAAACCTTTAAGCCCACTTCCTCTTGAAAGTCTTATAAAAAAATTCTCATACAAATCATCTAAGTGATGACCTGTTATAATAGTTTTGATATTGAGTTTTTTTGCTTGATTGATTAAAAGACTATATCTTTTGTTTCTAGCTAAAGACTGAATATTACTTATAGGTTTTTTTCCATACCACTTTAAAATATCTGACTTTATATTGTGTTTTTTTAATAATTTTTTTACCGATTTTGCTTCAATTGATGAATTTTTTCTAAGTCTGTGATCAACTATATAATAATAAGCATTACATGATTTTTTAATTGAATAAATTTTAGATAAGAAACATAAAGCCAAGCTATCTGGACCACCTGAAACCCCAACAATAAAATCTTGATTTAAGCTAAGAATGTTTTCAAATTTTCTATATATTTGAAATATTCTTTTATCTCTTAAATTATTAAGTAAATTTTTATGAGTCTTGTTTGATACATTCAAATTTTTTGGACTCATATTTTGCTTTTTGTATTACTGATTGATTTGCATTAGGATATTGAAGCTCCACACCATTGATCATCTTGCACCCCTGATCCTTTTCTCCAATTTGTACCATAGATACACCTAGTTTTAATAAATTTATTGGTGCCTTCTTACCTTTTGGATATTTTTGATATCCCTCTAAATAAGCAGTTGCAGCATCGGTATATAATTGTCTTATTCTAAATGTTTCAGCATACCAATACTGTGCACTCCCTGCTAATTCGTGATCTGTATTAGATAGAACAAATTCTCTGAAAGCTCTTTCTGCTGTACTGTAGTCTCCAACTTTTAGAAAGCTTGTTGCAAATTCATATTGTTTTTCTACTGAAGCATCTTGAGGTAGTATTTTATCCTCCGATTGAAAATTTTCAGTTAGAATTGTAGCAGTAGTTTCAACTGATTGAATTTGCTGAGACGTTTCTGAAGTTTCTGTATCTTTATATGATATTGAACCAAGATCTTGGGGCTGAGAACTTCCTGGAAGAATTTTATTTTCTTCTATTTTAGGCTTTGAACTTAATTGAGATGAACTATTACTTAATATATCTGCGCTAAGTGATGACTCTATGTCTTGAAATCTTACTTGATTATCAGCTTGAATCTTTGACAATCGATTAGAAAGTTTGTCTAATTTAAAATTTATTTCCTCAAATTTATTTGTTAATTCTCTAAATTGACCCTCGATTTCAGACAATTTAAGTAAATGTCTTGTAAGAACATCTTCTGAATTCGGATCAATTTCTAAATCTGAGCTACTAATTGACGTATTTTCTATCTCAATTGATCCAGAGTAAACAGCCCTCTCAAGAGTTTTTAAGTCATTTTTAATGATTTCTAAAGTTTCATAGATATTGTGATTATCTGCAAAGGAATTACTAACAAGGACAAAATTAAAAACAAAAGTAATGTTTAATACGATTAATTTAAATATCAGTCTCATTAAAACTTACTTTATGATTATAAAAATGGCAAAAAAAAGACCCCAATACAACTGATGTAGTTGGGGTCTTTAAATTATAATTTTTAATTTGCTTTAACAGTAACTGATCTTCTGTTTTTTGACCAAGACAATGGGTTTGAACCAGAGTCAACTGGTCTTTCTTTTCCATAACTTAATACTGTAATTCTGTCAGAAGATATTCCATAAGTCATTAAATAGTCTTTAGCTGCGTTAGCTCTTCTTTCTCCAAGGGCTAAATTGTATTCTCTAGTTCCTCTTTCGTCTGCATGACCTTCAAGTACTACATTAATACTTGAATTTTTTCTCATCCATGCCGCTTGTGCTCTTAGAGTTTCTCTAGACGCAGTAGTTAAAATTGACTCATTTGTTGCAAAGAAAACTCTGTCTGGAACTCCCTCAGCTAAATACTCAACTGTGTCTGTTCCAGTATAAACATCACCCTGCATTGAACCTTGTATATCTGTGGCAATTTCTTTTTTTGTTGCACATGCAGATAAAACTACACACGCTGTTAATACTAAAAGTGCGTTTTTAAAAATTTTGCTTATTTTCATTAAATTGCTCCTTGCTGCTAATTTCAAAGTATTAGTTTTTCACAACTAATTAGAGGTTTCAAGTCAAAAAATCAAGGAAATTTCAATAATTCTAAGGTTAAATTTATATTAATTACTTAATAAAGATGACCATGATGGGTCAGATGCGTCTGTAAGGGTCTTTATACGACGTTCATTATAACCTGTTAAATCTATAGACCACAATTTTGCAGTAAAGCCTTTACCTTTATCGTCAGTTTTTGTCTCTCTATAAAAAATTAAAACTCTACCATTTGGTGACCATGAAGGAGCCTCTTGATAATAATTTTCTGTCAACAATCTCTCACCTTTTCCATCTGTTCTCATAACACCAATATAAAATTTACCCTTATGTAATTTAGTAAATGCAATTAAATCTCCCCTAGGTGACCAAACTGGAGTTCCATAAAGTCCGTTTCCAAATGAAATTCTTTTTACATCACTGCCATCACTTTTCATTATATAAATCTGCTGATAACCACTTCTGTCAGAGTTGAACGTAATATATTTTCCATCAGGCGAGTAAGACGGAGAGGTATCGATAGATGGATGATTTGTAATCCTCTCTACAATTCTATTCTCTAAGTCCATAGTATAAATATCAGATTTACCATCTTTTGCGAAACTCATAATAATTTTTTTTCCGTCAGGTGAAAACCTTGGTGCAAATGTCATACCAGGAAAATCTCCTACGACCTCTTGTGTCCCTGTCTCAATATCTAATAAGTAAACACGCGGAAGATTTTTAAAGTAAGATAAATATGTAACCATTTGACTCGTTGGATTAAATCTTGGAGTGAGAACTAATTCATTACCTAATGTTAAAAATTTATTATTAAAACCATCTTGATCCATAATTGCTAATTTTTTTATTCTTTGCGTTTTAGGACCCTCCTCAGCAACATAAATAATTCTGGTATCAAAATACCCTTTTTCTCCAGTCAATCTCTCATAAACTTTATCAGAAATAATGTGTCCTACTCTACGCCAATTACTAGGAACTGTAGTGAAAGCCAAAGCCATCATTTCTTTCGCCGCAAGCACATCCCATAATCTAAACTCAACTCTTAACTTATCATCCACATAATTTACTTTCCCCGTTATAAGAGCTTGTGCTTTAATTAAATTCCAATCTTCAAATCTTGGTTTAAGATTAGCAATATCAGGAGCTTGTAAAAATGCTTCTTTACTTAAAGGATTAAATAGTCCTGATGTACTCAAATTATTTTCTACAATACTTGAAATTTCTTCTCCAATATTTTTTTTCT
This sequence comes from uncultured Pelagibacteraceae bacterium, assembly GCA_902517175.1. GTDB lineage: Bacteria > Pseudomonadota > Alphaproteobacteria > Pelagibacterales > Pelagibacteraceae > Pelagibacter. The sequence goes on from CABYBM010000018.1 coordinate 3,828, forward strand.
TTAGTGCTTTTTCAAAACTTTTTCTTGATTTTTCATCAATAGATAAAGGTGAGACTGCTACTGGAAGAGGGTCAAGATTACCACGCGTAATATCAACCTCGATTAATGCGTATGAATTTATCGGAATTAGAATTAAAAATAATGTAATAATTTTTTTTATCATTTTAATATTTATATTAGCCTTCTAACATCTCCCTTGCATCAAAATTTAATTGTAATTCTTTCCATCTCTCATAGCCAGTTGTTGGAACTCTTAATGGCTGACATAATTTCACAGCTCTTAAAGCACTTTCTGCTAAGACTTTATAAAATCCTTGTCCTGGTTTATTCATCCTTGCGTGATCTAAGATTTCAGTTTTTGTTACAGATCCATCTGGCTTTAATTTTAATTTAATTCTCACTAGCAAGTTTTCATTATAAGGTAAACCTAATGGAATGCTCCAACACCCAAAGATTTGCGCCTTAAGAGCATCTTCTTCACTTAATGTTAGGCCTGAGTTCTCAATATTTCTCTCTTGATCTTGAGTAATATCATTATTTTTTTTAATCACTTCAGCAGTTTCCTCCTTAGATTTGTCAATTAACGCAGCAATATTATTCGGATCAAATAAATCTTTTTTTTCAAACTCTGAAACCTGCTTCACTTCTTTGTCAACTTTTTCTGGATTTTGCTTATTTTCTTCTTTTGTTTTAATTTTTTTTACAGTTTTATCTGGAAGAGGAATTGCCTCTGGAACTTGATCTTCAATTTTTTTATTATTTTGATCTAATGAAACTACCGTTTTAGTTTTTGTTTTTTTAACTTTTTTTGGTGGAGCTTGTTCAGATACAAGTTTCTCTTTTTCTTTAACTTTCTCTATAATTTTTTTTGCTTTTGGGGCGAAAGGAACATTTGTTTTTTCAGCTATCTGAATTAATTCAACTGATACGATAGGAGGAATATCTAGTGGTTTTTTAGATAAGAATGGAAGGCTCATCGCTGTAACAATAATCAATAATACATGGAAAACAGAAGAGATTATTATACTTCTATTCAATTTAACTACCTCTGTTTATAAGGTTCAGATATTAATGCCACTTTAGTAAAACCTGATCCAGAAAGAAGTCCCATTATTTCAAGCACTCTTCCATAATTTATAGTTTTATCACCTCTAACATAAATTCTTGTATCCGTTCTATTTTTTGAAACTGCTAAGACCTTTGCAATGATATTGGTATATTCAACTTTTGACTCTTGAATAAATATCTCCCCTTTTGCATTGATGGAGAGTGTCAAAGGTTCTGTTTCCTCAGGAAGAGAGTCTGCAGAACTTTCAGGTAAATCCACTTGAACACCCACAGTTAACAAGGGTGCTGTTACCATAAATATAATTAATAATACTAACATTACATCCACAAATGGAGTAACATTAATTTCACTCATAGGTTCTTTTGAAGAGCGATTTAATTTAAACGCCATTAGATTATAGTTAAAAATCTTTTAGAAAAATTTTCCAATTTTTCAGAATATTTTTTTGAGTCATTATTAAATTTATTATAAGCAACAACTGCAGGTATTGCTGCTAATAGACCTAATGCAGTTGCAAATAATGCCTCGGCAATTCCTGGTGCTACTATAGCAAGACTTGTATTTCTTGAAATTGCTATGGATTGAAAAGAATTCATAATTCCCCAAACAGTTCCAAATAAACCTATAAATGGTGCAGTAGAACCAACCGTAGCTAAAAAAGTAAAGCCTTTATCAATTTTAGCCATTTGTTTCTCAATCCCACTTTCTAAAAGTGCACTCATCCTTTCACTTAGATTATTTCTTGTTTTTTTCTTCAACAAACCTTCCATTGCATCTTGAAAAACTAACGCCATAGGATCTTCAAGTTTAGACGGTAAACTATTATATAAATTTTCAGCAGATTTAGAATTCCAAAATTTTTCCTCAAATTCTTCGGAAGATTTATTTATTTTTTTAAATAACCTAAATTTATCTATAATAACTGCCCAAGAATATACCGAGCAAAGTATCAAAATAATCATCACTAATTTTACGATTATGTCAGCTCTAAAAAATAAGCTTAATAATGAAAAATCGGTGTTTGTACCTAGTTCTACAGCCTTTGCTGCTATATCTGCTTCCATAATTACTCTTCACACTTAAATGTGTCATGAATTTGGCTTGAATTATGCTGTTATTACTCTTCTTTATATGTTTCAAAGAAGAAACTGGCTATTAGAATAGCATCTGCCTTATTAGAATCCTTTTTTTTAGAAAGGTGTGATGAATAGTAGGGAAAAATTTCAATTGCCCTTGTTCTGCTTGCGTCTTTTTCAGAATTAATTAAATTAAAATATTTCTTCCACTTTGTAGGACGAACAAAATAAACTGAAAGCTGCATAGCGCTACAAATTCCTTTAAGTATGCCAAAAGATTGACCAAAATTAAACATACTGGTAACTCCTTGTCCTGGCATTGCTGTAACATGCTCGATAACTACTTTTATATTTTTTTTATCCATATTTTTAATTTTCTCTGAAATTTCATTAAAAATCTGAGATCCGTTTACTTGCTTTTTATTTTTTTTGCCTTCAATCATGGTTGGCATTTCCACAACATCTTTTATTACCCCATCTTGAAAAAAACAAATTGATCCTGAAATCCCTGGATCAATTCCTATGATTAACATTAATTAACCTCAAAATTTAGATTTGAAAAAACATTTTGTACATCGTCATCATCCTCTAAGCTATCTAGAAATTCTATCACTTCATTTTTTTTTTCATTAAGAATGTCTACACTATTGATAGGTATCCATTCGATATCAGTTGAAATAAAATTAGCTATTATTTTCTCTAAATTTTTTTTAACATTATAAATTTCATTTACTGGACAATGAATTTCGTGAAAATCACTATGAGAAATACATTCATCAGCTCCAGAATCAATTGCTAATTCCAATATATTTTCCTCAGAAATTTCTTTTTTATCAATCTTTATAATTCCCAATTGTTTAAAATTATGAGAGGCAGATCCCTGAGTTCCTAAACTCCCTCCATTTTTTTGAAAGATTGTTCTAATATTAGAAGCTGTTCTATTTTTATTGTCTGTTAATGTCTCAACAATAACAGCAATTTTATCAGGCCCAAATCCCTCATATCTTAAATTCTCAAAATTGGATCCATTTGTTGCAGAAGATTTATCAATTGCTCTCTCAATATTGTCCTTTGGCATATTGGCAGATCTTGCGGCTTGAATAGCAGATCTAAGCCTAGGGTTCATTGCAGGATCTTTGTCACCAAGCTTTGCAGCAACTGTAATTTCTTTTGATAATTTTGAAAAAATTTTTGAACGCTGTTTATCTGCTTTACCTTTTTTATGCTTTATTCCAGCCCAGTGAGAATGTCCTGCCATAAATTTTTATTTAATTTTTGAAAAGATTTCCATATATGTAGCTTTGAATGTTATTTGCTAACCCAGTTTCTATATTACATTCAACCATAACACCACTCAAAGTAGCATCACCGACAGCTGGGAAATGTTTAGTGGAGTTTTTTTTTAAAAATCTATTTAATGAATTTTCTTTATTCATTCCAATAACTGAATCATAGTCACCACACATACCAGCATCTGTTTGATATCCTGTACCATTATTTAAAATTCTTGCATCATTGGTTGGAATATGGGTGTGAGTTCCTACTACAAGTGTAGCTTTACCGTCAAAAAAATGACCAATCGCATTTTTTTCACTTGTAATCTCACCGTGAAAATCGACAACAAGTATGTCGTAATCTTCTGTTAATTTATTCTCATTTAAGAATTTCTCTGAAGCTTGAAAAACATCTTCACACTTTTTCATAAATACATTTCCCATCAAATTCAAAACACCAATTTTTATATTGTCATTTGTTTTATAAATATTAAATCCTTTTCCTGGTGCAGGTTCAAAAAGATTTTTAGGACGCAATAATCTTTCTTCTTTCTCAATATACTCCATAATTTCTTTTTGGTCCCAAACATGGTTTCCTGTTGTAATAACATTTACTCCACAATTAAAAAAATCTTTACATATTTCCTTTGTTAGTCCCACCCCTTGAGAAGCAGCATTTTCACCATTAGCAATCACAAAATCGATATTTTTTGATTTAATTTCACTTAAGAGATTGTTGGTCAATTTTGAACAACCAGCGATACCTACTACATCACCCAAAAATAATATTTTCATTAAATAATCTCTTTCTCAGTTATAATTATATCTAATTTCTTATCATGTTTGTTAACTGGTATGGTTTTTAATTTTTGAAAAGAAAAAGCGAGACCAACTTTTACTACTTTCTTGATCTTTGATATCTTTTGAATGTAACGGTCATAAAAACCGCCTCCATAACCTAATCTATTTAATTTTTTATCAAATGCTACCAAAGGAACAAACAAAATATCTGGGTAAACTCTATTGGTGGTCTCTGGTTCTGGGATACCAAATTTATTTATTAACAAAGGATCGTTTTTATACCATTTATAAAATTCCATTTGACTTTTTTTTTTAATTTTTGGGAGTGAAATTTTAGAACCTCTTTTAAAAAAATAATTTAAAATTTCTAAATCATCAATCTCATAGTTTGACGGATAGTATCCGCCTATGATTTTAAAATTATAATTTTTTTTTTTAAGATATGAATAAATATTACTTGGATTTATATTTATTGGTTTTTTTGAATTACTTTTTCTTAATTTCAATACTTTATCTCTTAACTTTGATTTAATCACAAATTTATTGGGATAAATTATCTATTTTTGCCTTTTTGACAAAATTTGATATTTGGTCAGCTGCTTCATCAATTAACTGCTCATATTTTTTTTGATTATTTTCAATCTCAATTTTAAAATCTTTGTGATTTAAATTAAGTTTTTTAATCTCATCCTCTTTCTTATCTCGATATTCATAAATTAAAGATTTAAGTTCTTTAAATTTATTTGACAAATCTTTGAATTCATTTTTTCTTTGCTCGACCTTCTTTTTAGTCTCATAATACTCATCCATTATTTTCACTGCTGTAATTAATAGAAGTTTATTTTCACCTAGATTGCCTAAATCATTTTTTAAATTATTAAATTTTTGACTAATTTGGATTAGTAATTCCTCTAAATGTTCTTCTTGTCCATCCTCACAAGACAATATGAATTCTTTATTATTAAATTTAACAGTTACATTTCCCATTTATCAATTTCTTCCAATAAAGTATCTGTTTCTTGATTTAATTCATCAATTTTTTCAGAAAATTCGATTTGTTTTCTTTCTTCTTGTTTTTCTTTATTTTTAATTTCCTCTAATCTCTTCGAAAGCGAGCCATGCTCCTCTAGTAGTTCTTTATACTTAATTTCTAACTCATTTTTTTCAATTTCTAATTGATTTTTTTGCTTACTTAAATTTTCAATATTATTTTCTAATTTTGGATTGGTTAGATCTAAATTTTTTAATTCATTTAAAACTGAAATTAATTTTTTTTCTTTTTCGTTTATAGAATTCATATATATAGATATAGTATTAAATAGATTCTTCTTAGTCTAGTCAGGATAATTTTGAAAAAACTACATAATGATTTAGCAAATTGCATCAGATTTTTATCAATAGATGCGGTTCAAAAAGCTAATTCTGGACATCCAGGTATGCCAATGGGTATGGCGGATGTTGCAACCGTACTTTTTAAGAATTTTTTAAGATTTAATCCTAAAAATCCAAATTGGATGAATAGAGATAGATTCGTTTTATCTGCAGGTCATGGATCAATGCTTTTATACTCTTTACTGTTTTTAACTGGATATAAGAGTATTTCATTAAATAGTATAAAAAATTTCAGACAGCTAAACTCAATATGTGCCGGTCATCCTGAATACCATCCAAATTCAGGTATCGAAACAACAACAGGACCTCTTGGACAAGGAATAGCAAACGCAGTGGGATTTGCAATCGCAGAAGAAATTTTAAAAAAAAAATTAGGAAATAATTTAATTAATCACAAAACTTATGTTTTGGCTGGAGATGGGTGTTTAATGGAAGGAATAAGTCATGAGGCAATGAGTTTAGCGGGACATTTGAAGCTTAAAAATTTAGTAATGCTTTTTGATAACAATTCAGTTTCAATTGACGGTCCAACTGATCTTGCTGTTTCAGATAATTTTAAAAAAAGATTTGAGGGTTATGGTTGGGATTATATTTTAATAAATGGACATAATGAAAAAGAAATATTTAAAGCATTAAAAAATGTTCAAAAAGCAAAAAAACCAACTGTTATTTCTTGTAAAACAAAAATTGGATATGGCTCACCAAATAAATCAGGTAAAGCGTCCTCCCATGGAAGTCCCCTAGGTTTAGATGAGATTGAACTTGCTAGAAAAGCCCTAAATTGGAACAATAAACCTTTTGATATTCCAAATAAATTTTTGAAAGAGTGGAGAAAAATTGGTCAAAGATTTGAAACTCAAGAAAAAAAATGGATTAAGATATTTAACAAAAACAAAACAAAATTTAAAAAAATAAAAAAAAATAATTTAATTAGTATTTTAAAAAGAGAAAAAAGAAATGCGATTTTAAAGCCTAAAAATTTGGCTACAAGAAAATGTTCAGAAATGACATTGAGTGCATTAACAAAAGAAAATCATAACTTAATTGGTGGCTCTGCCGATTTAGCAGGATCAAACAATACAAAAACAAAATATCAAAAAATAATTAAGCCTGGAGATTTTAGTGGAGATTATATTCACTACGGAGTAAGAGAGCACGGAATGAGTGGAATAATGAATGGTATTGCGCTCTATGGAAATTTAATTCCATATGGCGGAACTTTTTTAATTTTTTCTGATTATTGTAAACCTTCAATTAGGTTATCTGCGTTGATGCAAAAAAGAGTGATATATGTAATGACGCATGACTCTATAGGGCTTGGAGAGGATGGGCCAACCCATCAGCCAATTGAGCAGCTCTCAGGTTTACGATCAATTCCAAATTTAAATGTTTTTAGACCAGCAGATAGAGTTGAAACAATTGAATGTTGGGAACATGCTTTAAAAAGTTCTAAAACACCCAGTATTTTATCTTTAACAAGACAGGGTTTAAATCCAATAAGAAAATCATTTACAAAAGTAAACAAGTGCTCGTTAGGAGCCTATGAAGTTTTGAGAACTAATAATAAAATTAATTTAACAATATTTGCAAGTGGTTCAGAGGTTAATTTGGCAATCGAAACTGGTCATAAATTAGCCAAAGATAAAATATATTCTAAGGTTATATCAATGCCTTCTATGGAGCTTTTCGATCAACAATCAAAATTATATAAAAATAAAATTTTAAACGAAACTAAATTTAAAATTTCAATAGAAGCTGGATCAAGTGATTGTTGGAAAAAATATGTAGGGAGTTCGGGTCTAACATTTGGAATTAATGAATTTGGCAAGAGTGCACCCTACAAAGATATTTTTAAACACTTTGGACTAACAGTTTCAAATATTTCCAGTAAAACCAAAAAAATGATAGTAAATTAAATATGGTAATCAAAATTGGAATTAATGGAATGGGTAGAATTGGTCGTATGATTGTCAGATCAATTTTTGAAAGTCGAAATAAAAATTTAAAGATTCAACATATTAATAACAGATCAAATTCGGAAGCTACAAGTAAATTAATAAGATACGATTCTATCCATGGAAAATTTGATGCTGATATTAAATTTGATGAAAATAATTTAATAATAAATAAACAAAAAATTTCATTTTCTCAAGAGCCTAAGATCGAAAAAATTAATTGGAAAAAGTATGACGTTGACTATGTTTTAGAATGTACAGGTAAATTTAACTCAAAAGAAAAACTTGAAGCTCATATTAAAAATGGTGCGAAAAAAGTGATTGTATCTGCTCCATGCAAAAATGCAGACAAAACAATAGTTTTTGGCGTTAACGAAAACACCTTGTCTAAAAAAGATAAAATAATCTCAGCTGCCTCATGTACTACGAATTGTTTGGCGCCAGTTGTAAATGTCATTCACAAAAAATTTGAAATTGAAAAAGGTTTTATGACTACGATTCATTCATTTACTAGTGACCAAAGAATTTTGGACAATTCTCATAAAGATCCAAGAAGAGCTCGATCTGCAAGCCAGTCGATTGTTCCTACATCGACTGGAGCATCAAAAGCAATAGGTGAAATAATTCCAAGTTTGAAAGGAAAACTAGAAGGTGTGGCTATGAGAGTACCTACGCCGAATGTTTCTCTTGTAGAATTAGTTTTTTGTACGAAAAAAAAAATTAATATAAAAAATATAAATAATGAATTTGAATTAGCTTCAAAAACAGAATTAAAAAGAATTTTAGAAGTTACGTATGAAAAATTAGTTTCTGTTGATTTCAATCATCATTCAGCTTCTGCAATCGTTGATGCGTCTTTAACAAGTGTAGTTGGGGTAAATATGGGTAAAATTTCAGCGTGGTATGACAACGAATGGGGTTTTTCTAACAGAATGTGTGATATAGCTGAAAATTTGCATAAAATCTCTTAATGAGAAGTATTAAAAATGAAAAAAACCTTAATGGTAAAAAAATATTACTAAGATTAGATTTAAATGTTCCTATAGTTGAAGGGAAAATAAGTGACACAACAAGAATAGATAAAATTCTACCTACTTTAAAATTTCTTAATAAACAAAAAGCTAAAATTATTATTTTATCACATGTGGGTAGGCCAAGAGGTAAGGCTTTAAAAGGACTTTCATTAAAACCAATTTGTGAAAATTTAGAGGAGCAATTAGGTTTAAATGTGAAATTAATTACACAAAATATAAATGAAATTAAAAATAAGAATTTCTTCGATAATTTTGATGAAAAAATCTTAATGTTAGAAAATATTAGGTTTTATGCAGAAGAAGAAAAAAATGATAATAAGTTTGCAGAGCACTTAGCAAGTTTTGGTGATATTTATGTTAATGATGCTTTCTCCTGTTCTCATCGTTCACATGCTTCAATTGTTGAAATTTCAAAATTTTTGCCTTCATTTTCTGGATTACAAATAGATTTAGAAATTGATGCCCTTACTAAAATTACCTCTGAAATTACAAAACCAATGTCCTGTATAATTGGAGGATCCAAAATTTCTACTAAAATTGATATTATTAAAAATTTAATACCTAAATTTGATAATATTATTATTGTTGGAGGTATGGCTAATAATTTTATTGAGTACTTTGGTCACAATATTGGCAAATCTATAAAAGAAAAAAACTGTGACTCAATCATTAAAGAAATTATTTCACTTTCAAAAAAAGAAAAATGTGAAATAAGTTATCCAGAAGATGTGCTAGTATCTAAAGACTTAAATGGGTCATACAAAAAAAGAAAATTAAATGAAATTTTAAACGATGAAATGATTTTAGACATTGGCCCAAAAACTATTGATAAAATAACAAATATTATCAATTCTAGTAAGACCATATTATGGAATGGACCTGCTGGATATTTTGAAAACCCTAACTTTGCAAACGGCAGCATTGAAATAGCAAAAACAATAATTAAAAACAATAAATTAAATAAAATTTTTTCAGTTGTTGGTGGAGGAGATACAGTCTCATTATTAAATAGTATAAAGGCTGTTGATAATTTTAACTTTGTTTCAACTGCAGGTGGAGCCTTTTTAGAATATCTTGAAGGCAAAAAGCTTCCTGGTATAACCGCGTTAAATCAATAAATGTCAGAACTAAATAAAATTGCACTAAAAATAATTTCTAATGGTAAAGGGATACTTGCTGCAGATGAAAGCAATGGTACTATGACTAAGAGACTTACAGCGGTAAATGTAAATTCTACTCCAGAAAATAGACTATTGTTTAGGGAAATTCTTTTCTCATCTGAATGCATGAAAGATTGTATTGGAGGAGTTATTCTTTACGATGAAACAATAAACCAAACTACAAGTTTTGGAAAATCAATACCTAATCTAATTTCAGCCTCAGGCGCTGTGCCAGGAATTAAAGTTGATACAGGTACTAAAGAATTAGCAAACTCTCCTGAAGAAAAAATTACTGAGGGTTTAGATGGCCTCAGAGATAGATTGAAAAAATATTATGAACTTGGAGCAAGATTTACGAAATGGAGGGGGGTTTACTCTATTAGTGATAAATATCCAACCAGGCTAGCAATAAATAGTAATGCTCATGCACTTGCAAGATACTCAGCTTTAGTACAAGAAAGTGGCATGGTCCCAATAGTGGAGCCTGAAGTATTAATGGATGGAGAACATTCTTCAGATGTTTGTTTAAGTAAAACATCAGAGATTATAAAAAAATGTTTTGAAGAACTAATCTTACATAAAGTTGATCTTTCAGGAATTATTTTAAAGCCAAATATGATATTATCTGGCACTCAATCAAAAGAGAGAATATCTAATGAAGAGGTTTCAAACAAAACACTTGAGTGTCTTAAAAATTCAGTTCCTAGTGATGTACCTGGGATTGCCTTTTTATCAGGAGGTCAGTCTGAGCCAGAAGCTACAGAAAATTTAAATTTAATAAATAAAAACAACAATACTAATTTTATTATGACATACTCATATGGAAGAGCTCTTCAGCAAAGTGCTCTTAAAGTATGGTCTAAAAATATAAAAGATATAGAGGGAACTCAAAAAACTTTTAATCACAGAGCTAAAATGTGTACATTAGCTGCTCAGGGCAAATGGGTGAGAGAACTTGAG
>CABYBM010000019.1 GCA_902517175.1 uncultured Pelagibacteraceae bacterium
TGGGATTTTAGTAACTTTTGATGGAACGGATCATCATAGATTATCTGACGATGTTTATGAAAAAGTATGTAAAGCTACAAAACTTATTCCACAAAGAGCAATAATGGGAGCTAATTTCCTTAATTTTAGAGCACATGAAATTTACACAATTAATGGCAATAAAATTGATGAGACATTTGTTGAGTGGGATGAAGAAAAAAATAAATGTTTTGCAGGTTTTACAGTGAGTGGAAATAATGTTGGGGTTGATGAAAAAATTAAAGTAAGTGGGGAAGCATTAAGTTTCTTAAGTACTGGTATTGATACTAGAATTTATTATATCAAAAATTTTTAATTAAGGAGAAACAAGTATTATATACATATTAATTCAACTAAATTTCGTATAACTTAATAATAATTTATGTCTGATGCAGTTATTAAATGTGAGTCTGTTTATAAAATCTTTGGTGAAAATGCTGAAAAAATGCTTCAAGAAGCAAATGGAAATGTAGATGCAAAAACTTTTCAAGAAAATGGATGTATAGTCGGAGTTAACAATGCTTCTTTTGAAGTAGCAAAGGGAGAAATGTTGGTTGTAATGGGTTTATCTGGATCAGGCAAATCAACATTACTTAGATGTATTTCAAGATTAACAGATGCAACGGGTGGAAAAATTTTTATAGAGGGTCAAGATTTATTGGAGTTAAATAATAAAGAGCTAATTGATCTTAGAAGAAATAAAATGGGAATGGTTTTTCAGAGCTTTGCGCTGTTACCACACAAAACTGTTGTAGAAAATATAGCATTTCCACTACAGATTAAGGGAATTAATACTGACGATAGCATAAGCAAGGCAATGGATATGGTTAAGTTAGTTGGACTAGATGGAAGAGAAAACTATTTTCCAAGAGAACTCTCAGGCGGACAACAGCAAAGAGTAGGTATTGCAAGATCCTTAGCGGTTGAACCAGATATTTGGTTTTTAGATGAGCCTTTTTCAGCATTAGATCCTTTGATCCGAAAAGAAATGCAGGATGAATTTTTAAGACTTCAAGATAAATTGCAAAAAACAATAATGTTCATTACTCATGATTTTGACGAAGCTTTAAAACTAGCTGATCGAATAGCAATTATGAAAGATGGTATCATTGAACAATTAGATACACCCGCTAAAATAGTTTTAAATCCCGCAACTGAATATGTGAGGAAATTTACCGAAGAAGTCCCAAGGGAAAAAGTTTTGTTAATTGAGGATGTGATGGATCAATCTACAAGTGATAATTTAGGAGATTTAAAAGTTTCAAAAGATGAAATTATTGAAAATGTTGCTGAAAAAATTTTAACTCAAGAAAAAACTGTAGGAGTTATAGATAGCAATAATAAAATTATAGGCTCTATTAATCCTACGAAGATAATTAATACAGTTTTTGGTGGAAGGAAAAATGGAAATTAAATTATGGAATTTCTAAAAAAAAATCCAAAAATATTTCAGTGGTTATTTTTATTAATTGTTTTTTTTGCATTATGTTTTGCAATCGAAGTTCCTGAAACATATAAATTTATAAGAGGTCAGGCAGAGTTTATTAAAGACCCTAACCAAAGTACCTTTGTTTTTGCAGGTAAGGAGGTGAGATATTATGCTTTTGATGTCTTTTGGAGATTGCCCCCATTACTTGGATGGTTGCCTATATGGATAAATGATTCACTATTTTTCCTGATGAACGACTGGATGCCAATGGAGTTTTGGAATGAAGATACACAAGAATTTAAAACAAGACCACTTCTCTTACAAATAAGTAGAAATTTAACAGGTTTCATGACTTTTATAATTGAGTTAATTAGGGAGATTTTATTAGGTGGATTAGAAACTATTGTTGCATTTACAAGTTGGGATTTTATTGACGCTAATCCATGGGCAGAATTACCAGGTTTACCATGGACTATAGTTGCTGCAGGCGCCACAATATTATCCTACAAATTAAGTGGTAAAGGTTTAGCCATTTTTGCAGGCTTAACAATGGTTTACATTTCTATTTTTGGTCAGTGGAAACCATCGATGCAAACATTATCATTTATCTTAGTTGCAGCACCATTGTCATTTATATTTGGACTAGGTCTAGGTATATCTGCATTTAAAAGTAAACGAGTTGAAAAAGCTCTGTATCCAATTCTTTTGGTTATGCAAACAATGCCACAATATGCAGTTCTTGTTCCAGCGCTAGTTTTGTTTGGAGTTGGTGATCATGCAGCAGTGATTATAACTATGATAGTTGCCATTCCACCAATGATATTATTAACTTTATTAGGATTAAGAGCTATACCTCCTGAAGTAATTGAGGCTGGCAGAATGAGTGGATGTAATAATTGGCAACTAATGCTCAAAGTATTAATTCCTACAGCTAGAAGAGATATACTGATCGGGGTTAACCAGGTGATTATGGTTTGTTTTTCAATGGCTGTTATCTCAGCTTTTATTGGAGCAAAAGGTTTAGGTTTTAATTTATTGTTAGCTCTTAATCAGCTTAATATTGGATTAGCTTTAGAAGCAGGTTTATGCATTAGTCTTATTGCAATATTATTAGATAAAATGTCTTTAGCTTGGGCAAATAAACAAACAGATTATTTTGGTAATCTTTCATTCTTCGAAAGAAATAAAAATACTATATTTTTTATCGGCGCATTTGTTATTGGTATTATACTTGCTTATATAGGAACTTTTTTGTTCAAAGGAACATTCAATTATTTATTTGAAATTCCACATAACAAAGGAATATCAACTGCAGATTTTTGGAACAAAGGAGTTGATTGGATCTTTGATACATTCTTCGTATATATAAAAGCATTTAACACATGGTTGATTCAAGAGGTTTTACAGCCAATGCGAGCACTTTATTTGAGGATGCCTGCTGTTGCTACAATCGTTTTAGTTGTTGGGGCTGGTTACTTAATTGGTGGAATTAGATCAGCATTAGTAGTTTGCGGGTTAACTTTATTTATAGCTCTTAGTCCATGGTGGGACAGAGCATTAGTTACAACATACATGGCAACTTTTGGGGTTATAATTTCGTGTTTAATTGGTTTTACAGTTGGAACCTTATGTTTTCAAAGTAAGGGTGCAGCAAAATTTATGTTGGGTGTTTGCGATATATTCCAAACTTTTCCATCTTTTGTATATTTAATTCCGGTAATGATGTTATTTGGAATAACAGACACATCAGTTTTAATTGCTGTGATTGTTTATGCAACAATTCCTGCAACTAGATATACAATTGAAGGTCTTAGAAGTGTTCCAGTAGGTTTACATGAAGCTGCTACGATGTCTGGTGTAAACAAGTTTCAAAGATTAACAAAAATTGAATTCCCATTAGCCTTTCCTCACATGATGCTTGGTTTAAATCAAACAATAGTTTTTGCACTATTTATGGTAATTATTGGAGCTTTCATTGGGACAGAAGATTTAGGTCAATATATTTTAAAAGCTTTATCTGATAAAAATGGTGCAGGTATAGGTCTGACTTTAGGTATTTGTGTAGCATTTATAGGGTTAATTTTTGATAATTTGATAAGAACTTGGGTCGGTAAGAGAAAGAAACATTTAGGAATAGCCTAATTTTTAATATGAAAAAAATTTTGATTATAGGATCAGGAGCAATGGGAGCTGCTTTTTCTATTCCTTTAATTGAAAATAGACACCATGTAACACTTTCTGAGCCACATAATATTAAATTAATTAGTAAATTAAAACTCAAAAAAAAGTTTCATCCATCTTTAAAAATTAATTTACCAAATAAAATAAAAACAAAAAAATTTGTTCCTGAAATGTTAAATTTACAATGGGATCTTATAGTTGTAGCTGTAAGTTCCGTAGGAATAGAAATAATTAGTAAATATTTAGCACACCTTAAAAGTAAAACTCCTATTTTGGTTCTTACTAAAGGACTAAAGTTAGATAAAACAAAAAGAATTATTACTATGTCCGAACAGCTTAATAAAAATAACAACAAACTAAATATTTCTGTCTTAAAAGGCCCGTGCTTAGCAAGAGAGCTCGCTCGAAAGATAAAGAGTTACACTGTTATTGGGAATAAAAATATTAAGGTAGCAAAAGATATTGGAAAGATAATATCCACTAAGTATTATAAGACAGAACATACAACTGATGTTAGAGGCGTAGAGTTTTCTTCAGCTATTAAAAATATATATTCTATGATAATTGGATCAGGACAAGGTGAGAACACATCTTCAGCTTTATTTAGGAAATCAATTGATGAAATGGATTATTTAATTAAACATTTTAAGGGAAAAAAAGAAACTGTTTATGGGCTTGCTGGTGTAGGTGATCTGTACGTAAGTGCTGTAGGCGGCAGAAATAGTAAAATGGGTGATTATCTTGGTAAGGGTTTTACTTTTAAATCTGCCAAGAAAAAATTTATGAAAGATGATACTGTTGAAGGTGCTGATCTTGCTTTCGAAATCGCTCCATACATTTTAAAGAAAATTAATCGTAAAAAAATACCTTTAATGATTGCATTATTAAATGCAATTACAAAAAATAAAAAATTAAAAATAAAATATTAAATTTTATTTATTTAGAAAAGTTTTCATAGAATCGTCCATTGCTTTTTCCCAAGGCGTATGATGGATTGGAGCAATAGAACCAGTCACAGGTGATGAAAAGGATTTATTTCTATAAGTTAGAATATCTTCAACTTTATGATGCTCCCACTCTTTGAAATGTTTTCTAATTAATTCAAAATCTATATTAGGATAATCTGACATTTCATGAAGTTCTTTGGTATATTCTGTTTGAAAATCTATCATTTGATCAGGATTTTCTAATTTTTCTTCCATTCCAACCCACTTGTTAATGTCCTTTTCTATTTCATCATTATCAGGCATTTTGATCTTACCCATAATAACGTCTCTTGCATACCAAGCTTGGCAATCAAACATATTAAAAGTATGAAATTGATCCTGCATTCCTAAATATAAAATTTTATGATTATCTTGCCATACTACACCCTTGTATAATTTTGGTGGGTATAATCTATTATGAGTTTTTAATTTTAAACTTTCATCTAAAAATGGAAAATGATGCAGATAACCAGTGCATAAAATTATGACATCTGCCTCTTGTTTTGTTCCATCTTTGAATATTGCATTTTTACCATCAAGTTTATCTAAGTAATGAACTTCTTTCATACCTTTGGGCCATTTAAATCCCATTGGATTATGTCTATAGCCAATAGTAACACTTTTAGCTCCATATTTATTACACTGTAGTGCAACATCTTCTGCAGAATAGCTACTGCCAAGAACAATTACATTTTTATCTCTGAATTCTTCAGCATCTCTAAAGTCGTGAGAATGCATAATTCTTCCAGGAAAGGAATTCATTCCCTCATATTCTGGGATAAAAGGAACAGAAAAATGACCAGTCGAAATAACCAAATAATCGAAATTTTCAGTTAAAATTTTATTATTAGCTTTATCTTGATAGCTAATTTCAAACTTGTCATTTTTAAAAGATGTATTTGTAACTCGAGTATTAAATTTAATTTTATGTTTTAAATTACCTTTACTTACTCTTCCAACTATATAGTCATACAGAACTTCTCTAGGAGGAAAAGATGGTATTGGTTTACCAAAGTGATTATCAAAAGAATAATCAGCAAACTCCAAACATTCTTTAGGACCGTTTGACCATAAATATCTGTACATGCTGTTTGGTACTGGATCTCCATATTGGTCAGAACCTGTTCTCCAGCTATAATTCCAAAGTCCACCCCAGTTATCTTGTTTTTCGAAACAAACTATTTCTGGTATTTTTTCACCTTTATTTTCCAAATGTTCAAATGCTCTTAACATCGAAAGACCACATGGACCTGCACCTATAATTGCTACTTTAGACATCTAAATTTTCCTATCATTAATAATTCTATAAATATATCTTACTAACAAAAAAAGAAAAATAAAATTATTATTTACTATGAATCATAATTGGAATTACCCAACTTTGATGTGGGTAGGCGAAAATAGGATTAATGATCTAGTTGATGCCTGCCAAGATCTAAAAATATCAAATCCGTTATTTGTTACTGACAAAGATTTAATTAATCTTGATATGATTAAACATATATTACAGAATTTAAAAAAAAAATTTAATAACTTAGAAATTTTTTCAAACTTTTCAGGAAATCCAATAGGTCAAAATGTAGATGAAGGTGTAAAAGTTTATAACAAATCTAATTGCGACGGTGTAATAGCAATTGGTGGTGGAAGTGCCCTTGATGTTGGTAAGGCAGTAGCGTTTATGTGTGGTCAAGAAAGGCCAATTTGGGATTTTGAGGATATTGGAGACTATTGGAAAAGAGCTGAAAGCTCTAAAATTCCAAGTATTATAGCAATACCTACAACAGCTGGAACAGGCTCTGAAACTGGACGGGCTTCAGCAATTATAAATAAAGATACAGATGTTAAAAAAATTATTTTTCATCCAAAGATGTTGCCATCAATTGTTATTTTAGATCCCATTTTAACTTTAGATCTTTCGCCTAGATTAACAGCAGCGACTGGCATGGATGCATTGGCGCATAATTTAGAGGCATTTTGTTCACCAGGTTTTCATCCAATGGCAAATGGTATTGCAATTGAAGGTATTAAATTAATTAAAAAATATTTAATTACTGCCTATAAAGATGGAAAAAACATTGAAGCAAGAATGAGTTTACTCTCGGCTTCATCAATGGGCTCAACTGCATTCCAAAAAGGTCTTGGTGCTATTCATTCTTTAAGTCATCCAGTTAACTCAAAGTTTAACCTTCATCATGGTTTATCAAATGCGATATTTATGCCATATGTATTATCATTTAATAAAAGTGAAATAGAACACAAGATATTAGAAATTTGTGATTATTTAAATGTAAATAAAAGTTTTGATAGTTTTTTAGAATGGATTTTAGATTTAAGAAAAGATTTAAATATACCGCATAAACTATCAGATGTGGTGGACTGTAATAATATTAATCTTGATGAACTTTCTTTAATGGCTTTTGAAGATCCATCTACTGGAGGAAACCCAAAAAAAATTAATCAAAAGGATTTAAAAGAAATGTATGAAAAAAGCATTTCTGGAAATTTGTTTTAATGAAAAAAATATTAATTGTTGAGGGAAATTTGAGAGAAGAAAATCAACATTTTTCATCTGCAGGTATTCAAACACATACT
Source organism: uncultured Pelagibacteraceae bacterium (assembly GCA_902517175.1). Lineage (GTDB taxonomy): Bacteria > Pseudomonadota > Alphaproteobacteria > Pelagibacterales > Pelagibacteraceae > Pelagibacter. The sequence goes on from CABYBM010000019.1 coordinate 7,207, forward strand.
GAAAGTTTGAAGGATAGTCTTAGTTTTTTCACAAAAGATTTAACTACAGATGTTGTTAATCCTTCATCAGATGAAAATATATTTAAAAATATAGAAGATCTGAACAGTTACGATGGACTTATTTGGGGCGGTAGTAGCTTAAATATTTATAACGACACTCCTGAAATTAGAAGACAGATTCAGTTTATGAAAGAATGTCAAAAAAAAATTAAAAAAATCTTAGCAATATGTTGGGGTATGCAAGTAGCTGTCACAGCTGCAGGAGGTGAGGTCAAAAAAGGCACTAAAGGTTCACACAAAGGAATTGCAGTTGATATTGAAATAAATGAAAGGGGATTAGACCATCCACTTTACAAAAATAAAAAAAAAAAATTTAATACGCCTGCTTTTAATTTCGATGAAGTAGTTACCATGCCACAAAATTCTGTATTATTAGCTTCAAATCCAATTAATAAAGTTCAAGGTTTAAACTTTAAAGTAAATGATTGTGATATCTGGGGGCTTCAATATCATCCAGAAATTACATATAACAAAATGATTAACATTATTGTTTTTAGAAAAGAGAAGCTATTAAAGAAAGAAGCTTTTAGTGATGAGAAGGAAATTAACAGTCACATACAACATATTGAAAGTGAAAATAAGAAGCTTGATAAAATTTCTAGGATGAGGGAATTAGAAAATTGGTTAAATTACCTTAATTTAGAATAATCCTTCGATATCACCCTTATCATTTAGTTTTATAGAGTCTGCTGCAGGGACACGAGGTAGTCCTGGCATAGTCATAATTGCTCCACAAACAACAACAATAAATTCAGCACCTGACGAAAGTCTTATTTCTCTTACAGGTAAAACATGGCCTGTTGGTGCACCTTTAAGATTTGGATCAGTTGAAAAACTGTATTGTGTTTTTGCTACACAAATTGGCAATTCTCCATAGCCTGCCTCCTCAAAACCTTTTAATTGATCTCTTATTTTTGTATCAGCAATCACTTCATCGGCTCTGTAAATTTCTTTTGCAATTGTTTCTATCTTTTTAAACAGAGGTGTTTTACTTTCATAAAGAAAATTAAACTTAGCATCTTTTTTTTCGCACAAATCAGCAACGTGTCCCGCTAATTCTTTTGTTCCTTCACCACCATTTGCCCAGTGTGTGCATAAACTTGCTTTAACCCCTAAGTTTTCACAAAAATCAATTAAAGCTTTTACTTCACTATCTGTATCTTTAATAAAATGATTAACCGCAATCGCAACAGGTAATCCAAATTTTTTTACATTTTCTATATGTCTTTCAAGATTCACTAGACCTTTTTTTAAAGCCTCAACATTTTCATTTTTTAAGTCATCCTTTGCAACACCACCGTGCATTTTTAAAGCTCTAATTGTTGCAACAATGACAACACAACTCGGTTTCAAATTAGATTTTCTGCACTTAATATCTAAAAACTTTTCTGCCCCAAGGTCTGCACCAAAACCTGCTTCTGTAACAACATAGTCTGCAAGTTTTAATCCAGTTTTAGTTGCTATAACGGAGTTACATCCATGTGCAATATTTGCAAAAGGACCACCATGAATAATTGCAGGATTATTTTCTAATGTTTGAGTTACATTTGGTCTGATCGCGTCTTTTAATAATACAGTCATTGGACCATGTGCTTTCAAGTCTTTCGCGTAAACTGGTTTCTTATCTCTTGTATAAGCAATTGTAATATTGCCAATTCTTTTTTCTAAATCTTCCAAATCATTTGATAAGCAGAAAATTGCCATGATTTCCGAAGCAACGGTAATATCAAATCCGTCTTCCCTAGGAAAACCATTTGCTACTCCTCCTAAATTTATATTTATTGATCTTAATGAACGGTCATTCATATCCATAACTCTTTTCCAAACAATCCGTCTTACATCTATATCTAATTTGTTACCCCAATAGATATGATTGTCGATTAATGCTGATAATAAATTATGAGCTGATGTAATTGCATGAAAATCTCCGGTAAAATGTAAATTAATTTGCTCCATGGGAACAACTTGAGCATAACCTCCTCCAGCAGCACCACCCTTCATCCCAAATGAAGGCCCAAGACTTGGTTCTCTTAAACAGACTATAGATTTTTTTCCAATTTTATTTAATCCATCATTTAGACCAACTGAAGTAGTGGTTTTTCCTTCACCAGCAGGTGTAGGTGTAATTGCAGTGACTAAAATTAGTTTCCCTTCTGGTTTATCTTTTAATGTGTCTAAATACTCCAGATTAATTTTTGCAATGTGTCGTCCCATTGGACTGAAAGCAGTACTCTCATCTGGAACATTTATCTTTGCTAATACCTCATTTATAGGCTGCATTTTTGCTTCTCGTGCTATTTGGATATCTGATTTAACATCACTCATTATTAATCCTATAAATAATATGTTATCGTTGCAGACTTCTTATCCTTTTTTGTCATATTTGGAAACTTCTAAAAAATATATATAAAAAAAATAAGAACTATTTATATTCTTTGTTATAAAATTAACGAATGCAAAAATACTCCATATTTAATTTAGTTAAAAACGCATTTTCTAATCATGAAAACTGGGATTTAGCATGGAAGGATCCAACCCCAAAAGAGGAATATGATGTAGTTATTATTGGTGGTGGAGGCCATGGACTTGCCACTGCATATTACCTTGCAAAAGAACATAATATTACAAAAGTTGCAATTATCGAAAAAGGTTGGATAGGTGGCGGAAACGTTGGAAGAAATACAACGATAATTAGATCAAACTATATGCATGATGAGAACGCACTCTTCAGTGAGTTTGGAATGGATCTGTGGAGAAAAATGAGCCAGGATTTAAATTATAATGTGATGTTCTCACCAAGAGGAATTATTAATCTTGCACACTCCGATGCACAAATGAATGCCTACGCAAGAAGAGGAAATTCGATGAGATTAAATGGAATTGATGCTGTTTTGTTAAACCGTGAACAAGTGAAAGAAATAATTCCAATGGCTGACTTTTCAGAAGATGTAAGGTTTCCAATTTTTGGTGGATTAATGCAACCAAGTGCAGGTACAGCAAGACACGATGCAGTTGCTTGGGGATACGCTCGTCAAGCAGACTCTATGGGTGTTGATATAATTCAAAATTGTGAAGTAACTGGTTTTGATGTTACAGCAGGTAAGATTAATGGCATAAGAACATCTCGAGGAAATATAAAAACTAAAAAAGTTGGATTATGTGTTGCTGGAAGCACAAATATTTTAGCTGAAAAGTTAAATATGACTTTGCCAATAGAAACTCACCTTCTTCAAGCATGTGTATCAGAGCCTGTTAAACCAATTTTAGATAGAGTAGTAACTTTTGGTGCAGGTCATTTTTACATAAGTCAATCTGATAAAGGAGAAATGGTAATGGGTGGAGACCTTGATGGATATAATAGTTACGCTCAAAGGGGAAATTTACCAACTCTTCAACATGTTTTAACAGAAGGAATTGCCATGATGCCTTTTTTAAGCAAATTGAAAATGCTTAGAACTTGGGGTGGTATAATGGATATGTCAATGGATGGTTCACCTATTATAGATAAAACACATATTGATGGTTTGTATTTAAACTGTGGTTGGTGTTATGGTGGTTTTAAAGCAACGCCAGCTTCAGGTTGGACATTCGCTCATACAATCGCTCAAGACAGAGTTCACGAACTGAATGCTGGATTTAGTCTAAATCGATTTAGTACAGGCCATTTAATTGATGAAAAAGGACTTGGTACGAAGACTTGGATATCTTAAATGCTTCATATTAAATGTCCGTATTGTGGGATGAGATCACAAAATGAATTTTCTTATGGTGGGGATGCTAGCGTAAAAAGACCTGAGCTTAATAAAGAAATCTCTGATGAAGAGTGGGATAACTTTGTTTATAGACGAAAAAGTTTGAGAGGAAAGCACTTAGAGTTGTGGCAGCATCTATCTGGATGTAGACAATGGATTAAGGTGGAAAGAGACACTGCTACTCACGAAATTTTTAATACATATAAAGCTGATGAGGAAATTTCTTAAATGACTCAAAAATTTAGATTAGAAAATGGTGGATTAATTAATAGAGATAAAAAGTTATCATTTAAATTTAATGGAAAAACATACTATGGTTATGAGGGAGATACTTTAGCATCTGCTTTAATTGCTAATGGAGTACATTTAGTCGGTAGAAGCTTTAAATATCATAGACCAAGAGGTTTTTTTGGAGCTGGAGTAGATGAGCCCTATGCAATCGTCCAGCTTTATAGAAATAATGAAACTGAGCCAAATATTAAAGCTACCGAGCAAGAACTTTTTGAAGGACTAGAAGCAAAAAGTGTAAATTGTTGGCCAAGTGTAAACTTTGATATTGGTGCAATTAATAACTTTTTAAAAATTTTTCTACCAGCAGGATTTTATTATAAGACTTTCATGTGGCCTAAAAGTTTTTGGTATCGAGTTTATGAACCTTTTATTAGAAAAGCTGCAGGCTTAGGTGTTGCTTCTACAAAACATGATAAAGAGAGATATGAACATAAATATGAATATTGTGACTTATTAATTGCTGGTTCTGGTCCTTCAGGTTTAGCAAGTGCTTATGCAGCTGCAAAAAATGGTGCAAGAGTAATTCTAGCTGAAGATAAACCAAGATTTGGAGGATCCCTTTTAACTAGCGATGTAAATATCGGAAATCAATCAGGTGAGGATTGGGCAAATGGTATTATTTCTGAATTAAAACAAATGCCAAATGTGGTAGTTAAAAATAGATCTCAAGTTTTTGGTTACTATGATCACAATATGTTAGTGATGTCAGAAAAAGTTAGCGATCACCTTCCAAAAACAAAAAAACATCATCCAAAACAAAGACTTTGGTATATTAGAGCAAAAGAGGTTTTAATTTCTTCAGGATCAATTGAAAGACCATTAGTTTTTGGGAATAATGATACTCCTGGTGTGATGTTATCTTCAGCAGCAAAAGAATATTTAAAAGTATACGGTGTTTTAGTTGGTAAAAATCCATTAGTTTTTACAAATAACGACAGTGGATATGAGACAGCTATTGAATTTAAAAAAAATGGAATAAATCCAATTATTTTAGACTCTAGAGTTAATCCACAATCAGAAATAATTGATGAAGCGATGAATCTTGGTATTAAAATAAAATTTTCATATGTTGTTGTCGCTGCACAGGGATATAAAAAAGTAACCTCAGCAGATATCGCAAAAATTTCGGATAATAAAAAGCAACTTGGTACAGTTGAAAATATTAGTTGTGATTGCATTTGTGTTTCAGGCTTTTGGACACCAACTATTCATTTAGCTTCACAATCAGGTAATAAAACTAAATTTAAGGAAGAAATTGATGCTTTTGTGCCTGGGACATCTAAGCAAAATGAGACAACTTTAGGTGCTGCTAATGGGATTTTTACATTAGAAGAAACTTTAAAAGATTCGTTCACAGCTGGCCAAGATTTATCGAAAAAGATTACAAACAATGATAATAAAATTTCTTTTCCAAATGTTGTTGAGAAAAAATCTTCTCAACATGATAAGTTTTGGTGTGTGCCCTTGCCTAAAGGAAAAAGTTATAAGAGATTTTTAGATTTTCAAAATGATGTTGCTGTTTCAGATATCGAAATAGCTTTAAAAGAAGGATATCGATCAATAGAGCATGTCAAAAGATACACAACTCTTGGAATGGCAACTGACCAAGGTAAAACTAGCAATTTGAATGGACTACAATTAGTTTCTGATATTGAAAATAAAGTTGTACCTGCAGTAGGCCATACTACTTTCAGACCTCCATATACCCCAATATCTATTGGAGCAATTGTTGGTAGAGAAGTTGGAAAGCATTCCAAACCTACTCGTAAATCTCCTATGCATTCATGGCATGAAAAAAATAATGCTGTATTTGTTGATGCTGGAGTTTGGTTAAGACCAAGATATTATAAACAAGGAAACGAAAATCTTTTTGAAGCATCAAAACGAGAAGCTAAAAATGTTAGAATGAATGTTGGTGTTTGTGATGTTACCACTCTAGGAAAAATTGATATCAAAGGTCCTGATGCAGCAGAACTGCTAAATAGAGTTTATACAAATGCTTGGTTAAAGTTACCAGTTGGTAAAGCAAGATATGGAGTGATGCTCAGAGAAGATGGAATAGTTATGGATGATGGAACAACAACTAGGATTTCTGAAAATCACTATCATATGACAACTACTACAGCACAAGCAGCAAATGTACTTTCCCATCTAGAATATTATCTGCAAGTTGTTTGGCCTGAATTGAATGTTAATGTAGTTTCTACTACAGAGCAATGGGCTGGTGCAGCAATTGCAGGACCAAAATCAAGAAAATTATTAGAAAAATTATTTCCTAATAATGATGTTTCAAACGAAGGACTGCCTTTTATGGGGTACACGGAGTCTGAATTGTTTGGAGTTAAAGCTAGAATTTTTAGAATCTCATTTTCAGGTGAATTAGCTTATGAGGTAAATGTAGAATCTGACAATGGACAATTTATGTGGGAGAAAATCATCGAACTAGGCCAAGAGTTTCAAGTTCAACCTTATGGAACAGAAGCATTATCAACTTTAAGAATTGAAATGGGACATGTGGCAGGATCAGAACTTGATGGAAGAACAATTTCTTATGACACTTCATTAGAGGGATTAATTAGTAAAAAGAAAGACTTTATTGGCAAAAGGTCATTAAATAGAGAAGCTTTTACTTCAGGTGACAGACAAAAAATTGTTGGAGTTGTCCCTTTAGATAAAAAAACAAGTATACCAGAGGGTTCTCATTTAGTGAAAGACGCCAAGGCTCCTTTACCAAACAAAAAACTGGGACATATATCTGCTTCGTGCTGGAGTGTAGAGCATAACAATCCTTTCTCACTCGCGATTTTG
>CABYBM010000020.1 GCA_902517175.1 uncultured Pelagibacteraceae bacterium
ACACCTCTCGGAATAGTTACAGCTATTTTTTTTGAAGCTTGTGTTTTACCTTGACCGTTACAATCACTACATGGATTAGTAATTTCCTCACCATTTCCGCTACATTGAGGACAGGTTTGTTGAACTGTGAAAAAACCTTGATTAGACCTTATTTTTCCATTACCACCGCAATATGAGCATGTATCTGGTGAAGAGCCAGGTCTAGATCCATTTCCTTTACAAGTTACACATTTTTCAGTGGTTGAAAATTTTATGTCTTGCTTTTTTCCATGGTAAGCTTCTTCAAGAGAAATTGACAAGTCATATCTTAGATCTGATCCTCTATTGTTAGTTCTTCTGCTTCTAGATCTTCCACCACCACCAAAATCTCCAAAGAAATCTTCAAAAATGTCAGAAAAGTCCGCACCACTAAATCCTCCAAAACCACCTCCTGGTCTTCCTCCTCCATTTTCAAAAGCTGCATGACCAAAGTTATCGTAATTTTGTTTTTTTTCTTTGTCAGAAAGTATCCCGTAAGCTTCACTAGCTTCTTTAAATTTATCTTCAGCTTTTGTGTTGCCAGGATTTTTATCTGGATGATACTTAACAGCTAGTTTTCTATAGGCTGATTTTAGATCTTCAGGACTTGCATTTTTGCTAACGCCCAGGACATCATAATAGTCTCTTTTAGCCATTTAATTACCCCAGACATTAAATGTCAGTTTATGCGCTTTTTTCTTTATTCTCGTCTTTTACTTCTTCGAAATCAGCATCAACAACATTTTCGTCTTTTTTACCTGCATCATCTCCACCATCATCTTTTCCAGAATCAGGCTTAGCGCTCTGTTGTGATTTATAGATTGCTTCCCCAAGTTTCATAGAAGCTTGAACTAAAGCTTCTGTTTTTTTCTTAATATCTTCAATATCTTCGCCTTTTAAAGCTTCTTTTACTGCTGATGATGCATCTTCAATTGCTTTTTTCTCAGCATCAGAAACTTTTGTTCCATGCTCTTTCAAGTTTTTTTCAGTTGAGTGAACCAAAGTATCTGCTTGATTTCTAACATCAACTGACTCTCTTTTTTTCTTATCAGCTTCTTTATTAGATTCAGCATCTTTGACCATCTTTTCAATCTCTTCGTCGCTCAAACCACCAGAAGCTTGGATTTGTATTTTTTGCTCTTTACCTGTTCCTTTATCTTTCGCAGAAACATTTACTATACCATTTGCATCAATATCAAAAGTTACTTCGATTTGAGGAACTCCCCTAGGTGCAGGCGCGATACCAACAAGCTCAAAGTTTCCTAGTGCTTTGTTGTCAGAAGCCATCTCTCTTTCACCTTGTAAAACTCTTATAGATACAGCTGGCTGATTATCTTCAGCAGTTGAAAAAACTTGGCTTTTTTTAGTTGGTATAGTTGTGTTTTTATCAATTAATTTTGTAGAAACCCCACCAAGTGTTTCAATACCAAGTGAAAGTGGAGTTACATCTAATAATAGCACATCTTTTACGTCACCTTGTAATACACCAGCCTGAATGGCTGCTCCCATAGCTACTACTTCATCCGGATTGACACTTTTATTTGGATCCTTACCAAAAAAGTTTTTAACTTCTTCAAGAACTTTTGGCATCCTAGTCATACCTCCAACCATAACGACTTCATCGATTTCGCTTGCATTAATACCAGCATCTTTTAGAGCAGTTTTGCATGGTGGAATTGTTCTTGCTATTAAGTCTTCTACTAGAGCTTCAAGTTTAGCTCTAGTCATTTTTAAATTAATATGTTTAGGCCCAGTTTTGTCTGCTGTAATAAATGGTAGATTAATATCAGTTTGTTCAGCAGATGATAATTCAATCTTTGCTTTTTCTGCAGCTTCTTTTAATCTTTGTAAAGCAAGTTTGTCTGATTTAAGATCTATTCCATTATCTTTTTTAAATTCAGAAACTAAATAATCAACAACTGCATTATCAAAATCTTCTCCACCTAAAAAAGTGTCACCGTTAGTTGATTTAACTTCAAAGACACCATCACCTAGTTCTAAAATAGAAACATCAAATGTTCCTCCACCTAAATCATAAACAGCAATCTTTTTATTTTGTTTTTTATCCAAACCATAAGCAAGGGATGCAGCAGTTGGTTCATTTATAATTCTTAAAACTTCTAATCCAGCAATCTTTCCCGCATCTTTTGTTGCTTGTCTTTGTGCGTCATTAAAATATGCTGGCACAGTAATAACCGCTTTTGTAACAGCTTGACCTAAATATTTTTCTGCAGTTTCCTTCATTTTCTGCAGAATGAACGCAGATATTTGTGAGGGTGAATATTTTTCTCCTTTAGCTTCGATCCAAGCATCACCTTTTTCGGAATTTACTATTTTAAAAGGAGCTGCCTCAACATCTTTCTTAACTGTTGGATCGTCAAAGTTTCGTCCTATTAGTCTTTTAACTGCAAAAATTGTATTTTCTGGATTTGTTACAGCTTGTCTTTTAGCTGGCTGCCCAATTAATTTTTCACTTCCATCAGTGAACGCCACAACTGAAGGAGTTGTTCTTGCACCTTCTGCATTTTCTAGCACTTTAGCTTGCGTTCCTTCCATTATTGCAACGCATGAATTTGTTGTACCTAAGTCTATTCCAATAATTTTACTCATAATGTTTAATCCTATTCATCATATAAGGTTTAAATTCTGATCTACAAGCTGATCTGAGAATTATTTATCCTCTATATTTTCTTTGTTTTTGTCTGTTTTTTCATCTTTTTTGGAAACTTTCTTAGATACACCAACTAAAGAAGGTCTAAGAAGTCGATCTTTGATAGTAAATCCTTTTTGAATTTCCTGAATAATTGTTCCAGGTTCTTTTGAGTCATCTTCTATTTCCATCATCGCTTGATGAAAATTAGGGTCTAATTTTTTATTCAAACTTTCAATTGGTTTAATATTATTTTTTTCAAAAATAGAAATTGTGTCTTTTTTGATAATATCTAAATGTTCTAAAGATTTATTAAGAGCTTCTGTATTTTTTAACTTTTCATCAGTTTCTAAAACCTGTTTTGAACGTTCCAAATTATCAATCAAATTTAATGCTTCCTTAGCAAAACTATAACCACCATATTCAAATGCTTCATCTTTTTCTTTTTCAAATCTTCTTCTTTGGTTTTCCATTTCAGCAAAAGTTCTTGCTACTTTGTCTTCGAGTTCAGCAATTTTTTCTTCTGGAGAGGGCTCTTTAATTTCTTCCTTGGCTTCTTGAGCTGTTTCTTCTTTGTTTTCACTATCTAAATTTTCCTCAGGCTTAGCTGTTTCTTTTTTAGTCTCCTGATGATTTTTAGTAGTTGTATTTTGGTTTTCTTCTTTTTCCATAAAGACTTATATGGTAAGGATTTTGATAATTTCTAGATGCCTACACAAAAAATAAACAAATTACTCATTGGAACAAACAACAAAGGTAAACTAAGTGAAATAAGGAGTTTACTGCCAAAAAACATTGAAATTCACTCCACATCTGAATTTAATCTTAAAAGTCCAATAGAAAATGGGAAAACATTTAAAGAAAACTCTCTAATAAAATCAAAATATTTTTCAAAAAAAACAGGCCTTGTATGTCTAGCAGATGACTCTGGTCTAGAAATAAACCTTTTAGATAAAAATCCTGGCATTTACTCTGCAAGATGGGGTGGAAGACATGGAGATTTTAATAAGGCTATTAAAAGAGTTTATAGGGAGCTAAGTAAAAAAGACAAAAATTGGAAAAATAAAAAAATAAGTGCAAGGTTTGTATGCGCTTTATCTATTTCATATTTAGATAAAAAAATTGTCTGTGTTCAAAGTAAAATTGAAGGTTCTATTTCAACCGAATCTAAAGGAACAAATGGATTTGGCTATGATCCTATCTTTGTTCCTAAAGGTAAAAAAAAAACATTTGGAGAAATGCAGCCTGCAAAAAAATATAAAATAGATCATAGATATTTTGCTTTTAAAAAACTTAGAAAATTTTTGTGAGTTCTTTGTCTTCAACTTTATAAAAGTTCAATCTATGATTAATCTTATTATTTTTTATATCAAATATTCCTATTTTTCCTTTAAATGAGTTTTGCTTTTTAAATAATCTACTTAAATTGGTAAGATCTGACTTGAACGATAAATAATAGATTAGACCCACTAAATCATAACTTAATAAAGATAAATGTGAGGGATCTTCATTAAAAGCATTAAAATATTTGATTTTATAATCGTCAAAATTCTCTTTATTAATTGAGGGAAAATATATTGGTTGAACATCTGTTTCTCTTAATAAACTTTCATCAAACCATTGATTAAGGGTTATAAAATATTTATTCTTTGGTTTAACATCGGTGTATAAAAGAGATGTAGTCACACTTTTTAAACTTTCATCAAAATCAGCAATAACAACTGCATCAAAGTTTAAATTTCCTATAGTATATCTTTTTTCTAATCTTTTTATTTTCTTTTCCTTATTAGGTTCGTTTGAATTTTTAATTCTTGTAATCTCGTCTTCTAGATTTTGTTTTCTTATTTTATATTTTGTAATTTCTTCTATTTGTTTTGTCAGTTTTGTTGGATCAGTATTATAATCATATTCTTTAAAAATTTTTATTTTTGAATCTTTCATTCCTTTTTTAATTTCAAATTCATATTCCTGAATTGGTGTTAAGAAAATAGTTTTTTCAATGTTGTTTTTTTCTAAAAATTTTTTTATTGTGTTGAATTGAGATGTGGAATTTATACCTGCTGAAATAACATTTTTTGGAAGATCTAAAGTTTTGTTTGTTAAAGACAAAAAGGTTAAATCTTTCATTTCATCTAGATAAGTTAAACTTTCATAAAAGACTGGACCTATAACTACCTTTATACCCATTTGTTTTAACTCAAATGCTGATTTTAGAGTTTGATTGGGTCTAGAAGCTGTATCTTTTGGGTAAATTTCAATTAAATTATTATCAATATCTTTTACAGCTAAACTTACAGCCTTAATAATTGATTGACCAATGTCTTTGTTTGTTCCAGTTATTGGAACTAACAAACCAATTTTAATTTTTTCGTTTGCACTAGCCGTTTGAAAAAATAATAAGAAAACTCCACATTTAAGAATAAAAAGAATTTTAAATAATTTAATCATTTTAATGATATTATAATATTTTTTTAGCTAAATTATGATCATTAAACCACAATCTAAAATAAAAGATAATGAAAACGGTCTTTATATAGTTTCAACGCCAATAGGAAATTTGAAAGACATTACTATAAGAGCAGTAGAAATATTAAAAAAATCAGATTTTATTTTATGTGAAGACACTCGTATTTCAAAAAATTTATTAAATAAATACGAAATCAAATCGAAATTGATTTCAAATCATAAATTTAATGAAAAAAAAAATACTTTAAAAATAATTGAATATTTAAAATCTGGAAAATTAATATCTTTAATTTCTGATGCTGGGACCCCTGCTATTTCTGATCCAGGCTCAGTTTTAGTTAATGAGTGTGTTAAAAATAATATTAAGATTGTACCAATACCTGGTCCATCAGCAGTGGCAACTGCCATATCTATTAGTGGATTTTCTGATCAATTTTTCTTTTATGGTTTCTTACCAGATAAAAAACAGCAAATAATAAATGAGCTTAAAAAAATATCTGAATTTAACTGGACTTTAGTTTTTTTTATATCTTCTAAAAAAATTAATAAAATTATACCTGAAATCAAAAAACACTTTAGCGATAGAAAAATTGTGATTTGTAGAGAAATTACTAAGTTATACGAAGAGTTTTTAAGAGCAAATGTGAATGAATTGGAACAATTTCAAAAAGAACCAAGAGGTGAATTAACAGTTGTTATTTCAGATAGAAAGAATGATCAAAATAACTCTAAAAATTTGAATGAATCTGATATTAATATAATTAATAAAATGATTAATAAACTTACAATAAAAGAAATTACTGACTTAATTTGTCAAAATAGTAAAGTTTCAAAAAAGTTAGTATACAATTATTGTTTAAAGTTAAAAAATGAAAATTAAGTTCTTATTACTAATATTTGTTGGATTTATTTTATCAGGGTGCGTAGGTGTAAGTTCTAAAGGAGTATTCGGAACAGGTGTTTCAGTTGCATTAGATCCTAGAACGTTAGGAACCCAAATAGACGACTCCATAATGCAAAAAACTTTAACTACTAGAATTTTAGCTAAAGACAAAAAGTACTTTCTATCAGTAAAATCTAAAGTACTTGATGGAAGAATTTTTTTAACAGGAAAAGTTGATAAAACTGAGGAGAAATTACAAATTACAAAAATTGCCTGGGAGACAAAAGGTACCAGATCAGTTCGTAACGATATAAAAATAAAAAAAAAATTTAGTTTTAAACAATCTGCTAAAGATATTTTAATTACTACACAGCTAAGAACTGCGTTAATAGTAAACAAAAATATTAAAGCTACAAATTATCAAATAGATACATACAAAAAAAAAATATATGTATATGGAATTGCCTTAACATCTGAGGAAAAAAATTTAGTGATTAGTGAGGCTAAAGAAATCTTAGATGTCGAAAATGTAATAGCAAGTATAATACTTGTTGAGGATCTAAGAATTCAAAAAGATTAATTATTTTTGATAATCTATAACTTCAGAAGAGTAGGCAGCTATAGAAGCTAAATTAATTATTTCAGACGTCGAAGATCTTAAGGGAGCAATCTCAATTGGAAGACCAAGCCCAATAAGTAAAGGTCCAATGACTTTTGTGTCTCCAAATGTTTTCATTAGCTTGTATGATATGGCTGCACTGTGCTGACCAGGCATAATCAGAATATTTGCTTTACCAACAATTTTTGCAAAAGGATACAATTCCTCGTACTCAGAGTTTAAGGCAACATCGGGCTGCATGTCTCCATCAAATTCAAAATCTACTTTTTTTTCTTTTAAAATTTCAACTGCATCTCTTATATGCTTTGTTCGACTTGTTAAAGGCTGGCCGAAAGTTGAATGCGAAACAAATGCAACTTTTGGGTCAAATCCAAATAGTCTAACCACTCTTGCAGTTGACATTGCAATTTCTGCCATTTGTTCTGATGTTGGGTATTCGTGAACACTAGTATCACCTATAAATATAGTTTTTCCTTTATGAACCACCATATTTAATCCAAACATTATCTCACCTTTTCGAACATCTACAACTTGCTTAATCTTTTCCAAAGAGGCACCAAAACGTCTTGTATTTCCCGTTACAGCACCGTCAGCGTCTCCACACGCAACCATGCTTGTAGCCCATATAACCCTGTCATTCCTTACCAATCTGTCACAATCGCGTTCAAGCAAACCCTGTTCTCTTTGTAATTTTTTAAATAGATGTTTGACGTATTTGTTTCTTTTTTCTTCATCCTTTGAATTTATTATTTGGATATCAAAGTTCTCACTGTATCCAATATTTTTGATTTGTTCTTTAATTTTACTTTCTTTGCCAACCAAAATAGGAATTCCTAACTTAGAATTTTTAAATGCAATTGCTGCCTTTAATGTATTTTCATCTTCTCCATCAGCGAACACAATTCTTTTTTGATTATTTTTTATAAATGAGTTTATACCTTGCATTATAGTAACGGTTGGGTCTAATCTTTGTTTAAGTTGTTCTTTATAAATATCAAAATCTTCAATATTTTTTCTAGCTACTCCACTTTTCATTGCAGCTTTTGCTACAGCAGCTGGAATTACACTTATTAGTCTTGGATCAAATGTAGATGGAATAATATAATCTTTCCCATAATGTGGTCTTTCACCGCCCATTGCAGCCACCACTTCATCAGGAACATCTTCTCTTGTAAGTTTAGCAATTGCTTGAGATGCAGCAACTTTCATTTCTTCATTAATAGTTTTAGACCGCACATCTAAAGCTCCTCTAAAAATGTAAGGGAAACCAATTAAATTGTTAACTTGATTAGGATAATCTGATCTTCCAGTTGCTATAATTGCATCATTTCTTACTTCATTTATTTCTTCTGGTAAAATTTCAGGATCTGGATTAGCACAAGCAAAAATAATTGGATTTTTTGCCATACTCTTAACCATCTCTTTTTTAAGAACTCCTTTTGCTGACAACCCTAAAAAAACATCAGCACCCCTCATTGCGTCTTCAAGAGTTCTTAGTTTTGTCTGAACTGCATATTTTGATTTCCACTGGTCTATACCCTCAGTCCTTCCTTTATAAATTACACCTTTTCTATCAAGCATGACCACATTTTCTGAAGGCACTCCTGAATTTTTAAATAATTCAGTGCAAGCTTGGGCAGATGCTCCAGCACCATTAACCACAACTTTAATTTCTTTGATTGATTTACCATTTATATCTAGAGCGTTAATTAACGCAGCTGTTGTAATTATTGCAGTGCCATGCTGATCATCATGGAAAACTGGAATATCCAAAATTTCTTTTAATTTTTGTTCAATTATAAAGCAATCTGGAGCTGCTATATCTTCTAAATTGATTCCACCAAAGCTTGGAGCAAAATTTTTAATTGAATTAATAATTTCCTCACTGTCTTTAGAATCTATTTCAAGATCTATAGAATCTATGTCAGCAAATCTTTTAAATAACACTGCTTTCCCCTCCATTACTGGTTTAGATGCTAATGCTCCTAAATTTCCCATTCCCAAAATAGCTGAACCATTACTGATAACTGCAACTAAATTTCCTTTACTTGTATAATCATAAGCTGCTTCTGGATTGTCACTGATCTCTTTTACTGGGGCTGCAACCCCTGGAGAATATGCAAGTGCAAGATCCCTTTTAGTAATCATATTTTTTGAAGAAATGATCTCAATCTTGCCAGGTTTTTTCTCTTTATGAAAATCTAAAGCTTCTTTATCTGTGTAATGATCAATCTTTGTTTTTTTCATTTGTTATAATATGTGTACAATTAGGGTAAATTTAAGACTAATATGATTTATGAACTTACTTAAGTCAACAGGCACATTTGGTTTTTATACGATCATAAGCAGATTACTTGGATATTTAAGAGATATTTTAATTGCAATATTTTTAGGAACAGGTTTGTTAGCAGATGCTTTTTTTGTAGCATTTAGAATTCCAAATACATTTAGAAGATTATTTTCAGAAGGAACTTTTAATGCTGCTTTCGTTCCAAGCTATGCATCAGAAATGGTTAAGGGCAAAAAGCAATCCAACAAATTTGCAAATAACATTTTTAATCTTTTGTTTTTAAGTTTGTTAATAATCACATTGGTTGTTCAATTATTTATGCCTGTATTTGTATCTCTTATTGCGCCTGGTTTTGTAGGAGACATTGAAAAAATGGAAATAGCAATAACACTGACCCGTATCACTTTTCCATTTCTATTATTTATTTGTTTAGCATCTTTTTTTTCAGCAATATTAAACTCACATAATAAATTTGCAGCTGCATCAGGGGCACCAATAATATTAAATATTGTATTAGTTTTAATTCTATTATTCTCAAACTCCCTAGGTGATATTCTGGTATATTATTTATCTTATGGTGTTTCTTTAGCAGGATTATTACAACTGTTATTTTTGTATAAATTCGTAAGAAAACATTACTCACTTAAAATTAATTTCAAAATCAAAATATCTGAAAAAGTTAAGATTTTTTTTAAAAAATTATTACCAAGCATTTTTTCTTCAGGTGTTACTCAAATAAATATATTAGTTGGGACTATTATCGCTTCATTTCAGGCAAGTGCAGTTTCTTACCTATATTATGCAGATAGAATATATCAAATTAATTTAGCAATAGCTGGAATTGCAATTGGAGTAGTAGTTCTCCCACAATTATCAAAACACGTCCAATCTAAAAAAAAAGATAAAATTTTGTTAATTCAAAACAAAGCGTTGGAGCTAAGTTTATTTTTGAGTTTACCAGCATCTATTGCATTAATCCTTGGTTCTGAAGAAATAATTTCTGCACTTTTTGGTTATGGATCATTTGATGAAGCTTCAGTTTCGAATTCAAGTCTAGCTTTATATTATTTTGCTTTGGGTTTACCTGCATTTGCTTTGATCAAAGTGTTTTCTAGTTTCTTTTTTGCCAACCACAACACCAAAACGCCTTTTTATATTTCTTTAATTTCTGTAATTTTAAATATCCTAATAAGTGTTTATTATTTTAATGAAATTGGATTTATAATAATACCTATTGCAACAACAATATCATCCTGGTTCAATAGTATATTATTATTTGTCTTTTTAAAAAATAGAAATCTTTTTTCATTCAATCAGATATTTGTAATAAAGTTTTTTAAAATAGTTATTGCTTCAATTTTAACAGGTTTTGTTTTTCAATTTTTATTAAACTTATTTCAAGATAAACTTGTATTTGAGCAAACTTATAAATCTTTTTATTTAATATTATCAGTATTATTGGGCTTAGCTTCTTACCTTATAATTTGTTATTTTATCAAAGCTTTTAAAATCAGTGATATTCAATTAAAGTATTAATCTCATGAGTAAAAAAATATTTTCTGGTGTTCAGCCTACAGGCAATCTTCATCTTGGTAATTATTTAGGAGCAATTAAGAATTTTGTTGAACTAAATAATAACGACACAAATCAATGTATTTTTTGTGTGGTGGACCTACACGCAATAACAGTTAAACAAGATCCAAAAGAATTAAAAAAAAATATTAGAGAAACAGTAGCAACATTTGTTGCTAGTGGTATAGATCCAAAGAAAAGTATAATTTTTAACCAATCAGGTGTAGCAGCACACTCAGAAGGTGCTTGGATTTTAAGCTGTGTAGCTCGTATGGGATGGCTAAATAGAATGACTCAATTTAAGGAAAAAGCTGGAAAAGATAAGGAAAAAGCTAGTATTGGATTGTATTCTTATCCTGTTCTTATGGCATCTGATATTTTGTTATATGATGCAACTCACGTTCCTGTAGGAGATGATCAAAAGCAACACCTAGAATTGTGCAGAGATATAGCTCAAAAATTCAATAATGATTTTGGAGTAAACGATTTTTTAAAAGTTCCTGAGCCCTTAATTCAAAAAGAGTTTTCTAGAATTATGAGTTTAAAGGATGGATCAAAAAAAATGAGTAAATCTGATTTATCAGATTTAAGTAGAATAAACCTAACAGATGATAAAGACCAACTTATCAATAAAATTAAAAAAGCTAAAACAGATCCTTTACCAATGCCAAATGATATTAAAGAACTTGAGGAAAGGCCAGAAGCACTAAATCTCCTAGGAATTTATTCAAGTTTAAATAATTCAACTCTAGAGCCTTCTATAAAAAAGTTTGAGGGCAAGAATTTTTTAGAATTTAAAAAAGAACTGTCTGAGTTATTGGTCAAAAAAATTATGCCGATATCAGAAGAGATTAAAAAATTACTCAAAGACCAAACTTATCTTGATTCTATCCTTCTAGATGGAGTTGAAAAGGCTAACAAAATCGCATCAAAAAAGATCAAAAATATAAAAGAAATAGTGGGTTTTTAATAAAAAATTAATATCAAGTTTAAATTTCCATAATATAAACTATATATAATTTATGTTTGTACAGACTGAAGTAACACCTAATCCAAATTCATTGAAATTTCTTCCTGGGAAGAAAGTATCCAATAGCGGCCCTTACGAAATTACTAATAAAGATCAATTTAATAATGAATTAGTTAAAAATATTTTATCTGTTAAAGGAGTTGAAGGTGTTTTCCTGGGACAAGACTTTTTATCAGTCAACAAAAGTGACCAAATTAAATGGGATGAAATAAAACATATTGTGATTTCTTTTATAAATGATTTCTATTCCAATGGAAAAGAGGTTGTTATTGATAAAAATATAAAACAAGAAGAATCTAACCTGGATGAAATTGAGCAAAAAATAGTAAAAATCTTAGATCAGAAAATAAGACCAGCTGTTGCTCGAGATGGTGGAGATATTAAATTCAAAGAATTTAAAGATGGTGTCGTTAAAGTTCAATTGCAAGGTAGTTGTTCTGGATGCCCCAGTTCTACTATGACTTTAAAACAAGGGGTTCAAAATTTACTGTGTCATTATTTACCTGAGGTTAAAGAGGTAATTGCCATTTAAATTATGTATTCAAAAATAAAAAAAAAACACAAAAGACTTAAAAACAAAATCTTAAATACATTTACTAGATTTTCTTTAAGCGCTTTAATTGTAGCATTATTTTTTTACACTGCACCTTTTTTTATAAAATTTACAAACAAAAATTTTAATAATGAAGAATTTACCAACAACTCTAAAAATATTTTAAACAAAACTTTAAACAAGGACAAAACATTAGAAGAGGATGATACGTGGGTAGAAAGTGATGAAATAGATCTTCTCTATGATATTTTAGAGGAAAACAACTCTGAAATTAATCTTGTAAGATACACCACCTCAGAGATTAATGCTCTATTTAAAGAGGTAAAATATAATTTAGAAGAGGTGAGAGATACAAAATTAGTGAAACCAATTGATATTGGTTTACTTCCTAATGAGATTAAAAATATAGTTAATACAAAAAAGAGAAAAGATATGTTTATCAAAATTGTTCTACCTTTAATTGTTAAGGAAAATAATAAAATAAGAATAGATAGAAAAAGACTATTTATAATTCTTGGTAAAAATAGCAATACAGATATTGAAAAGAAGTGGTTACAAAAAAAATATAAGCAATATGGGGTAAGACAAAATGATCTTTCAACTTTAAAAATTAGAATGGATGAGATCCCAGTTTCATTAGCAATAGCTCAGGCAGCTAAAGAAACAGGATGGGGCACTTCTAGATTTGCATTAAAAGGTAATGCTTTATTTGGACAATGGACATGGTCTGGTGAAGGGTTAAAACCTAAAAATGCAGAAATAGGTGAGGAACATAAAGTTATGAAATTTCATAGTTTACAGCTCTCAGTAAGAGCTTATTTAAGAAATCTTAATACACATTCTTCTTATAAGAATTTAAGAAAAGCAAGAACAAAGCTTAGAAATAAAGCCAAACCATTGGATAGTATAGTATTATCAAATCATCTCGACAAATATGCAGAAACAGGCACTGAATATATAGATGTACTTCAGAAAATAATAATACAGAATAATTTAAAAGATTTTGATGAAGCTAGATTGTTGCCTTCAAGTAAGGATTTAGAAAGTTTAATTTAATTTGTTTTAATTGGAAATTGAACCCCGAACCATCTCCACTTACCATCATCATTAAGAGAACAGTTTACCCTTCCTCTCCGTGGTACAAATGGTGCTCTAAATTCAATTGTCAGTCTGTTACCAGAAAAAATAGTATTTGATTTTTTCCATTTATTAGCTTCGTTTGAATAACAATTAATATCATTTAAATTTTTCTGCTCTTCAAAAAATTCAACTATAAATTTAGGTGGATTAGTTGATTTTATTAACTGTTTTTCAACTGGTAACAATTTTTTATACTCTAATGGAAAATAATTTATTATTGAAATAAATCTTTTTAACTCACCGTATTTTTCATTAATTGGAAATCTCGGTAATTCAAATTTATCCTTGTTTACATCAATCACTCCAGAGTGTTGACCAAAAGCAAATTCAAAATTTTCAGAAATATAATCTCGCATAAATTTAGAGTATTCACCAAATGGGTAAGAAAATAAATTTGGAATATAGCCTAACTCTTCTAAAAATATTTTATTTGCCTTTTTGATATCTAATATAAATTTATCAGTGGTTTCATCAATAAGATAATCATGACTGTGTGAGTGATGTCCAATTAAAGCAAAAGGCTCTTTTTCGATTTCTCTTATTTGATCCCATGTCATATAACCATTTTTACCTACAGGCTTAGTCGAGACAAATAAGATGAAAGGAATTTTATTTTTTTTAAGATAAGGCCATGCTTCAAAATAAAATGATCCAAATGCATCATCAATAGTGACTAGAATCTCTTTTTTTAATTTTATAGTTTTGAATTGCTCTTTAAATTTATTAGGATTGTGAAAGTTAAAACCTGAGTTTTTAATAATCTGTATATGTTCTTTGAAAATATCCATTTGAATATTTGTTG
>CABYBM010000021.1 GCA_902517175.1 uncultured Pelagibacteraceae bacterium
TTCTTTTTCCTTTTTACATGATGTTAATAACGAGTTTTAAAACTCAAATTGCTTTATTAGTTAACCCTTTAGATTTTAGTATAAATTTTGGTCAAGATTTAAAGGACTTATTTAATTCCTATTTTGTAATTTTTAAATCTTACAAATTTGGTAAGTATATTTTAACAAGTACTATTGTTTCAGTAGGTACCGTGATCATAACTCTTATTTTTGCAATTCCTGCAGCATATGCAATTGCTCGTTTAAACTTTTTTGGGAAAACATTTATGTCAACATCAATATTAATAATTTATATGTTTCCAGCGATAGTTTTAGTAATTCCTTTATATACAATTTTTAGTCAATTAGGCCTTAGAAACTCTATAGAAGGTTTATTAATAGTGTATACGGCTACAACGCTTCCGGTGGCAATCTACATGCTCCAAGGATACTTTAAAAGTATCCCTAAGGAATTAGAAGAGGCAGCAATATTAGACAAACTTAGTTGGTTTGGAATAATTTCTAAAATTATAATTCCATTAAGTATTCCTGCAATTTCTTCTGTGGCTTTATACGTATTTATGATAGCTTGGAATGAATTCTTATTTTCTTTAATGTTCCTAGATAACCCTAATTCTTTTACTCTTTCAAGAGCCATACAATATTTAAGTGGTGATGCAGAAACACCTAGACAATATTTAATGGCTGGCTCAGTTATTGTAACTTTACCTGTTCTATTTATTTTTGTTTATTTTGAAAAATATCTAGTCAGTGGTCTTACTGCAGGGAGTGTCAAAGGTTGAGAAATAAATTAGTAGAAGAGGCAAAAAAAGTTTTATTAGGCAATAAAAAAAGAGGTTATACATTGCCTACAAATAACAAATTGTATCCTGCACAATGGAAGTGGGACTCTGGCTTTATTTCCCTAGGCTATTCATATTTTAATCTAAAGTATGCACTTGATGAAATAACAACTCTTCTAAGGGGTCAATGGAAAGATGGCATGATACCTCACATTTTATTCCATGATTTAAAGACAGATTATTATCCAAACCACTCAGTATGGAATTGTGGAAACAAGATACATTCATCAGGAATAACTCAACCACCAGTTCTTGCAATTATGTTAAAGAAAATTTTAGACAAAAATAAAATCAAAATTTCAGACAAAGTAAAAATTAGATCAATAGTTCAAAAATTAAAAAAATACCATGAATGGTTAATTAAATATAGAGACCCAAAAAATACAGGTCTAGTTTCGATATTGCATCCTTGGGAAAGTGGATATGATAACTCCCCACTTTGGGATTATTCAATGAAAGAGGTTAAGGTTGAAAAAAACTTAAAATACAAAAGAGGAGATAATAAAGTTATAAATCCAGAATATAGACCTCTAGATTCAGATTATGATAGATATGTAACAATTAAAAATCATTTAAGAAAAAATAAATATAATCCAAAAAAACTTTATAATAAATCAATGTTCAATGTTGTTGATGTTGGTTTTAATTCTATATTTTTGAGAGCAAATAAAGATTTATCAGAATTACTTAAATCATTCAATTTAGAGCACAATAAATTAAAAAAATTCATTTTAAAATCAGAAAATCAAATTGAAAAACTATATAATGTAAAAAAAGGAGTTTTTACAAATTATGATATAAGAAATAAAAAAAAAATTATTGTGCCCTCAATAACAAATTATTTTATTTTATTTGCCAACTTAAAAAATCAAGATATTAATAAAAAAATAATTAAAAATTTAAAAAATCATAACCAAACAAAGAAATACATATTTTCTAGTATTAAGCCTAATCATAAAAAGTTTGAGGAAAAGCGATACTGGAGGGGTCCTGTTTGGATAAATTGTAATTGGATTATCTATCAAGGGTTAAAAAATAAAGATAAAAACTTTGCTAATAAAATTAAGGAAAAAACAATAAATCTTATAAAAAAAAATGGCTTTTTTGAATACTACAGTTTTAAAACTGGAAAAGCATTTGGGGCAAGCAACTTTTCTTGGACTGCTTCTTTATTTTTAGATTTGGTAATGGAAAAGAAATATAACTAATTTAATAAATTATATTGATAATTTCTTGCCTCAATTACTTCTGCTGGAAGATTTAACTCAACATCATCAATTCTGATAACTTCATCTTTACTTATATCTTTTTTTAAAACTGCGTTATCAGTGAGACCTAATGGTAAGATCATTTCTTTTTTAGATTTTTGAGATGTAATTAATCTCCCTCTTGCACAGAAGCCTCCTTCTCCATCCAGTTTTTCACCTACTTTTAAATCTTTCTTAGCTAAACTTGCAACATCAGCATTGTAATTTTTTGTATAGCCTGTTGCTCTGTTATCTAGTGCTATTGAATAAACTGATTGAGCAAGCTCTAAACCAATATAATGATAAGGTCTCCAAATTGCTGAATAGTTTCCAGAAGCATCCGTTACCATTCCATAGTCTTTAAAACAATTTTTTACATATTCATTCTGTGCTTTGATCACAATATAAACACCCCATCTTAAATCATTTGGAATATCTTTTTTTTCTAAATCTATACTTGAAATAACTTCAACTTGACCATCAAATTCAATTAGACCACCATCATTTTTTGGAATCATTTTTTTTGCAATATCGTAAACACCAACTGGAGGAAAGGTTAATCCATTGCTAGGGCAGTTTAAATTAGCCGCGTTACTCACAGCGCACATTTCAATTGCAGACTTGTCTCCACATAAAAAACTATTAAACATTTTGGGGTTCATTCCAGACTCTAACTCAGCTCGCTCCTTAGTTAGGCCATAGTGACCCCAAACAGTGTCAGGTGTAGAATATTCAAAAGTTGGATGATATTTTGTTCCTTTACCAGCACAAACTATTGAAAATCCGTTTAATCTTGCCCACTCTATTTGTTCGAGAATTAAAGATGGTTGATCACCATATGCCATAGAACAGATAACACCTTTTTCTTTTGCAAGATCAGATAAATATTTACCACAAGTTATATCCGCTTCAACATTGACTAATATAATATGTTTCTTACTTTTTATAATTTTTGTTGCATGAACAGTTCCAACTATTGGGTTGCCTGTTGCCTCAATAAAAATTTCGATATCTCTATCAAGAACTTCCTCTAACGAATTTGAAAAATTTATCTGTTTAACTACTTGTTCATTTAATCCACTTTTCAAACAATTTTTCTTTGCTTGATCAACATTAATATCAACTATGGAGTCTATTTGAATTTTTTCTAGATGATTGTATTGAGCCAAAAACATACTTACAAATTTTCCACATCCGATAAAACAAATTTTTATAGGATCTTTTCGATTTTCTAATTTTGTATATAAAAACATAATAAATTTTATGGTTTCAAAGCGTTATTAAGATACTTTTTATCAAGTTTACAATCTTTATATCCTTTTTTTACAACATTTAGATATCTTTCAGTTGGAAACTTAAATGGTGATTTTTTAACCATTGTGTAAGTCATTACTTTTTTTCCATAATAATAAAAATAATATTTCTTATAAAGTATTGGATAATCCTCATATACATCCAATTTTTTTTCATCACTTTTAGAAATCTCAAACAAACCTCCGGGAACAATTGAGTTTTTTTTAATTTCAATATCTGCAGCTCTATATTTACTTCTAAAAGTTAATTTAAAGTCTTTTAAATTAATTTTTTTTATAAAAATGCTATCTTTGCATCTTCGTTTCATCTGGAAGTGATGCAGATTACTACCGTATGCAAAGTAAAGCATTACCTCTCTACTACTTCAATTTTTTTTGCATTAACAAATTTTAAAATTTGAGAATTACATAAATCTATTTTTGATTGATCCTCAGATCTAATTACAATTGAAACACCTAATTTTCCTGCATGAAAAAAAGGATAGCTTCCTATCTCAACATCTTGGTTATCATTTTGTACTTTAGTTAATGAGTTTGCTATTTCACTCTCAACAGTTCTTAAACTTATTGTATGGCTTTTAATCGGTTCACCACCAACTATGGTATTTGTTAAACCACCTAACATCGATTTTAAAATAGATGGTACACCTGGCAAACAAAAAACATTTTCAACATTAAATCCAGGTGCCCCACTTGTTGGATTTAAAATTAAATTTGCATTTTCAGGCATCCAGCACATTTTCTGTCGCCCCTCATTAAATTCACCTGGTTTGTAGTATGCCTCTAAAATTTTGAAAGCTTCTTTATGAATTTCATATTTTATGCCAAAGGTTTTTGAAACAGACTCTGCTGTGATGTCATCATGGGTTGGGCCTATACCTCCGGTTGTAAAAACATAATCATAAGTTGATTTTAATAAATTTAATGTATCTATAATTGTTTTTTCAACATCAGGAATCACTCTAACCTCCCCTACTTTAACACCAATCGAGTTTAGCCAAACTGCTATGGTTGAAGTATTGGTGTCTTGAGTTCTACCTGACAATATTTCATTGCCTATAATTAAAATAGCGGCATTAACTTTTGTTTTTTTAGTCATTTTATATATATAATTTAGTGATGGAATTTACCAAGTCTTTAATAAAAGGCAAATTAATCAAACGATATAAAAGATTTTTTACCGATGTAAAGTTACAACGCGAGACTGTAACTGCTCATTGCCCTAATACTGGGTCAATGAAAGGCCTGTTAGATGAAGGCAATGAAGTTTACTTACTTCCAAATAACGATCCTAAAAGAAAACTTAAATTTGGGCTAGAGATTATAAATGCAAGAAAAAATTTAGTTGGAGTTAACACTCATATGGCTAATAGAATTGTACAGCATGGTTTGGAAAATAACCTAATCAGTGAACTTAAAAATAATGATTTTATCAAACCAGAGGTGTTTTTTAATAAAGAAACCAGATTTGATTTTTTATTGGAAAAAAGCAGGCAAAAAAGCTTTTTAGAGGTTAAAAATGTGACTTTATTTAGAGACAAAAATACTGCTGAATTTCCAGATGCTATAACATCAAGGGGGTCAAAACATTTATTAACACTTATTGATGCCATAAAAAAAGGCTATAAAACATATCTATTATTTTTAGTTCAAATCCAAAATATGAAATATTTTAAAATAGCTAAAGATATAGATGAGCAATATTATAAAAATTATTTACTAGCTAAAAAAGCTGGAGTAATTTTTTTAGCTTACAGATGTAATATAAGTTCAAAAAAAATATTTATAGATAAAAAAATTAAAATAGTTGATGAGTGATTATAAAGAAAAATTCGAAAAGATGAAAGTTGCAGGTAATCTTGCAGCTAGAACTTTGGATATGTTAAGTGAAAATATAAAGGAAGGTGTAAGTACTGACTACATTGATAAATTAGGATATGAGTTTATAAGAGATAATGGAGGCTACTCTGCTCCGCTTTATTATAGGGGTTTTACAAAATCACTGTGCACATCTTTAAATCATGTTGTATGTCATGGAATTCCTTCAGATAGAATTTTAAATGAGGGTGATGCAGTTAATGTAGATGTTACTGCAATTGTTGATGAACATTATGGTGACACTAGTAGAATGTTTTGTATTGGCAACATTCCAGTTAAATTAAAAAATTTAATTGATACAACTTACGAGTCAATGATGAGAGCAATTAAAATTTTAAAACCTGGAATTAAATTAGGTGATATTGGATATACAATCCAATCATTTGTAGAAGAGAAAGGTTTTTCTGTAGTTCGAGATTTTTGTGGTCACGGAATTAGTACAACTTTTCATGAATCTCCAAATATTTTGCATTATGGAACCAAAAATACAGGAATGGAACTTAGGCCTGGAATGACATTTACTATTGAACCTATGATCAACTCGGGAAAGTATGATGTAAAAATGTTAAATGATGGCTGGACAGCAGTGACAAAAGATAAATCTTTATCAGCTCAATTTGAACATACGTTAGGAATTACTGAAAATGGTTATGAAATCTTTACAGAATCTGCTAAAGATTATTCAAAGCCTCCATACTTATAATTAATGATTAGAAGATACTCGCGTAAACAATTAACTGACATTTGGTCAGAGGAAAATAAATATAAAATCTGGTTAGATGTAGAAATTGCTGCAGCGGAGGCGATGGAAAAACTTGGACAAATTCCAAGAGGTGTTGCATCGGTTGTTAGAAAAAAAGCTAAAATTAATGTAACACGAATTCATAAAATAGAGTCTGAAGTTAAACATGATGTGATTGCGTTTCTAACATCTATTACTGAAAAAGCTGGAATTAAAGCTAGATATCTTCATCAAGGAATGACTTCCTCAGATGTTTTAGATACTAGTTTCAATATTCAATTAGTCCAATCAGGAAAAATCATTTTAAACGATATAGATCAAATTTTAAAAGTTTTAAAAAGACAGGCTAAAAAATATAAACTAACTCCATGCATGGGACGTAGTCATGGTATTCACGCAGAACCAATAACTTTTGGATTAAAATTAACTTCATTTTATGAGGAATTTAAAAGAAATAGAAATAGATTAGCATATGCGATTGATGAAGTGTCAACTTGTGCAATTTCAGGAGCCGTTGGAACATTTGCTAATATTAATCCTAATGTTGAAAAACACGTTGCAAAGAAATTAGGTTTAAAAGTTGAACCAATTTCAACACAAATTATTCCTAGAGATAGACACGCATTCTATTTTTCAGTTTTAGGTATTATTGCTGGCTCAATAGAACGAGTTGCAATTGAAATTAGACATTTGCAGAGAACTGAAGTTTATGAATTACAAGAATATTTTTCAAAAAAGCAAAAAGGCTCTTCAGCAATGCCTCATAAAAAAAATCCAATTTTAAGTGAAAACTTAACCGGACTTGCAAGAATGGTAAGAAGTGCAGTTGTACCAGCTTTAGAAAATATTGCTCTTTGGCATGAGAGAGATATTTCACATTCAAGTGTGGAAAGAAATATTGGTCCAGACGCCAATATCACGATAGACTTTGCTTTAGTAAGACTTAAGAATATTTTAGATACAATGATTGTTTATCCAAAAAAGATGCTTGAAAATTTAAATATAACCAAAGGTTTAATTTTTTCACAAGAGGTTATGTTAGAACTAACAAAATCTGGGTTAAGCAGAGAAAAATCTTATAAAATGGTGCAAAGCTATGCAAAAAAGTGTTTTGCAGAAAATCTAAATTTATATGATGTTCTTTTAGAGGATAAATTGATCATGACTAAAATTACTCAAAAAAGACTAAAATCTATTTTCAGTTACTCTAAACATTTTAAAAATGTAAATTTGATATTTAAAAGAGTTTTTAAATAATGAAAAAAGGTAAAAAATTATACGAAGGAAAAGCTAAAATTATTTATGCTACATCAGATAAAGATTTAGTAATTCAATATTTTAAAGATGATGCAACAGCTTTTAATAATCAAAAAAAATCTACCATTGAAGGGAAAGGTGTTCTAAACAATAGAATTTCTGAACATATACTTTCAAGCCTTTCACAAATAGGTATCAAAAATCACTTAGTTAAAAGAGTAAATATGCGTGAGCAAGTTGTTAAACTTGTTGAGATAATTCCTATTGAATTTATTGTAAGAAATGTTGCCACTGGATCTTTAACAAAACGTCTTGGAATTGAAGATGGAACTATTTTAAATGAGCCATTAATTGAATATTGCTTAAAAGATGACAAACTTGGAGATCCATTAATTGCTGAGGAACATATACTTGCTTTTGATTGGGCATCAAAAAAAGAAATAGATAAAGTAAAAAAAATGATTTTAAGAATTAATGACTTTATGATTGGTATGTTCCGGGGTGTTGGGATTAAACTTATAGACTTTAAACTAGAGTTTGGAAGACTGGATACTAATGGAAAGAAAGATGTAATTTTGGCTGACGAAATAAGCCCTGATACTTGTAGGTTATGGGACAGTTTAACTGATAAAAAATTAGATAAAGATAGATTTAGAAAAGATCTGGGAGATCTAATTCCAGCATACACTGAAGTTGCTAAAAGACTTGGTATCCTTCATGAACAATCCAACTTAAGTGCAGTAAATGTGACAAAACTATCTTCAGTAAAAAGAAAGCGTAAATGAAAATATCAGTAATTATTACACTTAAAAAAGATGTTTTAGATCCTCAGGGTAAAGTTATTCATCAAGCACTCGATGGTATGGGATTTAATGATGTAAATGAAGTAAGGCAAGGTAAATATTTTGAAATTGATACTAAAGAAACTGATCCTCAAAAAGCAAAAAATAAAGTTGAAGAAATGTGCAAAAAACTTTTGGCTAATCTTGTGATAGAAAATTATAAAATTATTGATGCACAGTAATTAATGAAATCAGCAGTAATTACATTTCCAGGTTCTAATTGTGACAGAGATATGGATGTTGCTTTAAAAAAATTTGGTTTTAAAAATAAAATGGTTTGGCATCAAGATGTTGAGCTACCCAAAAGTGACTTGGTAGTTTTGCCTGGTGGTTTTTCTTATGGTGATTATCTTAGATGTGGAAGCATGGCCTCTAAATCTAAGATTATGCAATCTGTAATTAATTTTGCTAATTCTGGTGGAATGGTGATGGGTATTTGTAATGGTTTTCAAATTTTAGTTGAAACAGGATTAGTGCCTGGAGTTTTATTAAGAAACAAATATTTAGAATTTATTTGTAAAAATGTTTTTGTTAAAATTAGTGCTAAAGATAGTGCTTACTTTAAAAACATTAAAAATGACGTTTTGGAACTTCACATTGCTCATAATGAAGGAAACTATTTTTGTACAAATGATCAATTAAAAGAAATTGAAGACAATGCTCAGGTTGCAATCAACTATTGTAATAATGAGGGTAAAATAGAAAAATCATTCAATCCAAATGGATCAATAAAAAATATTGCTGGAATTTTTAATAAAGAAAAAAATGTTCTAGGAATGATGCCACATCCCGAAAGAATGATCGACTCTTCTCTATCGGGTGAAGATGGATCTCTTTTTTTTAAAAACCTAATCAATAATATAAAATGATTGTAAATGAAAAAATAGCCATTGATCATGGATTAAAAAAAGATGAGTATAAAAAAATCTGTGAACTCTTAAAAAGAACCCCTAACATAACAGAATTAGGAATTTTTTCAGCAATGTGGAATGAGCACTGCTCCTACAAATCTTCAAGACTACATTTAAAAAAATTACCCACTAAAGGAAAACAAGTTATTCAAGGACCTGGTGAAAATGCTGGAGTGATCGACATTGGTGACAATGATGCAATTGTCTTTAAAATTGAAAGTCATAACCACCCTTCATTTATAGAACCTTATCAAGGTGCTGCTACCGGAGTTGGTGGGATAATGAGGGATGTATTCACAATGGGTGCTAGACCGATAGCTAATTTAAATTCAATACACTTTGGTTCATCTCAGCATAAAAAAACTAAAAATCTATTAAGAGGTGTTGTGCATGGAATAGGAGGTTATGGAAACTGTATGGGAGTGCCTACGATTGCAGGACAAACAAGTTTTGATAGCTCTTATAACGGGAATATCTTAGTGAACGCAATGACGTTAGGATTAGTCAAAAAAGATAAAATTTTTTACTCAAAAGCTGCTGGTTTAAATAAACCTGTAATATACGTAGGATCTAAAACAGGTCGTGATGGTATTCACGGGGCGAGCATGGCCTCTGCTAGCTTTGATGACAAAATTGAGGAAAAAAAACCAACCGTACAAGTCGGTGATCCTTTTACAGAAAAACTTTTACTTGAAGCGTGTTTAGAGTTAATGGCAGGAGACTCTATCATTGCTATTCAGGATATGGGAGCTGCAGGTTTAACTTCTTCAAGTATTGAAATGGCTTCAAAGGGAAATCTTGGAATAGAAATTAATTTAAATAAAGTGCCATGTAGGGAAACAAAAATGACCCCTTATGAAATCATGCTTTCTGAAAGTCAGGAAAGAATGCTGATTGTTCTAGAAAATGGAAAAGAAGAGCAAGCTAAAAAAATATTTGATAAGTGGAATTTAGATTTTGCTGTAATTGGAAAAACAACTAAATCGAAGAAAATTGAACTTTTTTTTGACAACGAAAAAGTTGCTGATATTCCAGTTAATACTCTTGTTGAAAATTCACCAATGTATGATCGTAAATGGAAAAAAGCAAAACTTCCAAAGAAAAACAAAATTAATAAAAATGATATAAATAATTTAAAAATAATTGAGGTCCTAAAAAAAGTTTTAGCTAATCCAAATATTTGTAGTAAAGAATGGATTTGGCAGCAGTATGATCATACAGTAATGGGAGACACTATTCAAAAACCTGGGGGAGACTCTGGTGTGGTCAGAGTTCATGGCTCCAACAAGGCAGTCGCAGCATCAGTAGACTCTTCAGCTGTTTATTGTTGGGCTCACCCTCTTACAGGAGGAAAACAGGTTGTATGTGAAAGTTTTAGAAATTTAATATCTGTTGGAGCGAAACCAATCGCTATTACAAATTGCTTAAATTTTGGTAGCCCAGAAAATGAAGAGAATATGGGAGAGTTCGTTGAATGTGTTCAGGGTATTGGAGAAGCAAGCTCTTATTTAAAATTTCCTGTCGTGTCTGGAAATGTTTCTTTCTATAATCAAACAAAAGATCAGGGTATCAAGCCTACTCCATCTATAGGCGGTGTTGGACTTATAAAAGACTATACTAAAATGATAACAATGGACTTTAAAGAAGTGGATAATATTGTTTTAGTTATAGGCAAAACAGAAGGTCATATTGATCAAAGCACAGAATGAATATGTAAAAAATTGTTTTAAAGACTATGGAATGGTAACGGATGCTTCTGGAAACTATTCAGCAATTTGGAGACCTTATCATTATATTGGTTTAGAGCTTGCTCAATCAGTTTATTCAATAGCACTAGATAACAGAGCAACAGGCTATACAAAAAATTACAATGCTGATGTTGCAAGTTTAGCTAAGAAAGATTTAAAAGTAGGTGAAAAACTGGATGGAGAAGGAGGCTTCTGTGCAAGAGGGAGATTAATTACATCTCAAAAATCTAAAAAAGAAATGATCTTACCATTAGGTCTCACTGATAACGCAGTTTTAAAAAAAGATATAAGTAAAGATGAAGTTATCAGAATTGATGATGTTGAGTTAAATCTTCCAGCAGAAGTAATTGAGGCAAGAAATTATCAATATAATTTATTAAATTAGTTATATTTCTTTTCCATTACCAAATCTAAAAATAAAGAAGCAGTCCAAGAAAAGTTGCTTGCCCCAAATGCTTTTCCAGTTTTAAAACTGTAGTATTCAAAAAAGCCATTTTTTTTTATAAGATTTATTGTTTTTTCCTTAATTTTATTAGCAAAGTTTTTATCTTTATTTTTTAACCCTTGATAGATAATCCAATTACAATTTATCCAAACAGGACCCCTCCAGTATCGCTTTTCCTCAAACTTTTTATGATTAGGCTTAATACTAGAAAATATGTATTTCTTTGTTTGGTTATGATTTTTTAAATTTTTAATTATTTTTTTATTAATATCTTGATTTTTTAAGTTGGCAAATAAAATAAAATAATTTGTTATTGAGGGCACAATAATTTTTTTTTTATTTCTTATATCATAATTTGTAAAAACTCCTTTTTTTACATTATATAGTTTTTCAATTTGATTTTCTGATTTTAAAATGAATTTTTTTAATTTATTGTGCTCTAAATTGAATGATTTAAGTAATTCTGATAAATCTTTATTTGCTCTCAAAAATATAGAATTAAAACCAACATCAACAACATTGAACATTGATTTATTATAAAGTTTTTTTGGATTATATTTATTTTTTCTTAAATGATTTTTAATTGTTACATATCTATCATAATCTGAATCTAGAGGTCTATATTCTGGATTTATAACTTTATTATCTCCTCTTTTGTATTTTAAGTTTTTTTCAACCTTAACCTCTTTCATTGAATAATCCCAAAGTGGGGAGTTATCATATCCACTTTCCCAAGGATGCAATATCGAAACTAGACCTGTATTTTTTGGGTCTCTATATTTAATTAACCATTCATGGTATTTTTTTAATTTTTGAACTATTGATCTAATTTTTACTTTGTCTGAAATTTTGATTTTATTTTTGTCTAAAATTTTCTTTAACATAATTGCAAGAACTGGTGGTTGAGTTATTCCTGATGAATGTATCTTGTTTCCACAATTCCATACTGAGTGGTTTGGATAATAATCTGTCTTTAAATCATGGAATAAAATGTGAGGTATCATGCCATCTTTCCATTGACCCCTTAGAAGAGTTGTTATTTCATCAAGTGCATACTTTAGATTAAAATATGAATAGCCTAGGGAAATAAAGCCAGAGTCCCACTTCCATTGTGCAGGATACAATTTGTTATTTGTAGGCAATGTATAACCTCTTTTTTTATTGCCTAATAAAACTTTTTTTGCCTCTTCTACTAATTTATTTCTCAACCTTTGACACTCCCTGCAGTAAGACCACTGACTAGATATTTTTCAAAATAAACAAAAATAAATAGAACAGGTAAAGTTACAATAACTGAGCCAGCCATTAAATATTGTCTAGGTGTTTCTGCATCACCACTTAAATATTGTATGGCTCTTGAAAGAGTAAAAGAATTAGGGTTATCTAGGAACATTAAAGAAAATAAGAATTCATTCCAAGCTATCATAAATACGTATAAAGCCACAGAAGAAATTGCAGGAATACTTAATGGAATTATAATTTTAGAAATTATTCCAAACCAACTAAGTTTGTCTAATATTGCTGCCTCTTCTAATTCCTTAGGGATACTTTTAAAGTATCCTTGGAGCATGTAGATTGCCACCGGAAGCGTTGTAGCCGTATACACTATTAATAAACCTTCTATAGAGTTTCTAAGGCCTAATTGACTAAAAATTGTATATAAAGGAATTACTAAAACTATCGCTGGAAACATATAAATTATTAATATTGATGTTGACATAAATGTTTTCCCAAAAAAGTTTAAACGAGCAATTGCATATGCTGCAGGAATTGCAAAAATAAGAGTTATGATCACGGTACCTACTGAAACAATAGTACTTGTTAAAATATACTTACCAAATTTGTAAGATTTAAAAATTACAAAATAGGAATTAAATAAGTCCTTTAAATCTTGACCAAAATTTATACTAAAATCTAAAGGGTTAACTAATAAAGCAATTTGAGTTTTAAAACTCGTTATTAACATCATGTAAAAAGGAAAAAGAA
>CABYBM010000022.1 GCA_902517175.1 uncultured Pelagibacteraceae bacterium
GGTGACCCAGTAATTTTACACCCAATTATTTCTGGAACAGGTGGAACTTGTTTAAACTGCAGAAGAGGTTTGGATCAGCATGCTGATGAAGTAGCATTTCCAGGACTAAATATTAAAGAAGGTGGTTATGCTGAATTACTTAAAACTAGTGTTAGAAACTTAATTAAGCTTCCAACAGTTTTAGCACCAAAAGATGTAGCACCTTTTTCAGATGCTGGATTAACAGCTTATAGAGTTGTTAAAAAAGCAACTAGACATTTATTGCCAGGTCAAAATTGTGTAATCATCGGAGCAGGTGGATTAGGACATATTGCAATTCAATGTTTAAGAGCAATGTGTGCAGCAAATATAATTATAGTTGAAAAATCAAAGACAGCACTAGATCACGCAATGCCTTTAGGTGGCGATGAAGGTGTTTTAATTGATGGAAATGAAACTGAGAGAGTTCTAGAACTTACCAAAGGTAAAGGTGCTGAAGCCGTTATTGATTTTGTTGGTGAACATGGATCTACAAAGATGGGTCTTGATATGACTTCAGGTGGTGGATTTTATTATATTGTTGGTTATGGAGAAGAAATTAAAATTTTAGCTGTTGATGTAATTATTACAGAAAAAAACATAATAGGAAATTTAGTAGGAACGTGGTCTGAGTTATATGAGCTTATGGAGTTAGCTAACAAAGGTTTAGTTAAACTTTCTATGCAAGAATATAAATTGGGCGATGCTAATAAAGCGCTTCACGAACTTAATGAGGGTAAAGTTAAGGGACGAGCTGTTTTAGTTCCATAATTAACAACAAAAAGAGGGGAAAACATGAAGACAATAAAAACCTACGTAGTAGCACTTATTTCAGCTTTGTTGGTATTAAGTCCTGTTGCGTATGCTGATAAGTGGAGCGATCAGTTTCCACATATCAAGGCTACTGGAGATATTCCAGGTGAGTGTTCTTACGAGTCTATGTCTAAGAAAAATTACAAAGGTAAGACACTTAAAATAAATACACATGCTGTTCCAGTCATGGGAGAGCCAACAGCTTTACACGCTGAGCAATTTGCTAAACTTACAGGAGCAAAAGTTGATGTAACACACACGCCTGCTGGTGATTTGTATGCAAAAGCTATGGTTCCATTTCAAGCAGGTCAAGCTCCGTATGATATAGTTTTTGGTTTTTCAAACTTTATTAATGATTGGAAAAGATACTTAGAGCCAGTTCCAAAAAAATATGTTGAGATGAAACAAATGCAAGACGTTACTCCATCTCACATTGGTATAGCATCTTGGGATGGTGTTATGTATCAGTTTCCAGTTGATGGTGACAGACACTATTTAAAATATAGAAAAGACGTGATTGACAATCCTGAGTATCAAAAAAAATATAAAGCTGATACCGGTAAAGAGTTAAGAGTTCCACAAACATGGAAAGAGTATGGAGAAATGGCTGCGTACTTTAATGGTTGGGACTGGGATGGTGATGGCGAGAAAGAATATGGATCTGCAGAGGTTATGAAAAAAGATGACTTGATGTATGCAGCTTTTTATTCAAGATCTGCCGCTTACTCAAAAAATCCTAAAACTCCAGGTGGTTTTTTCTTTGATTTAAAAACTATGAAACCATTGATTAACAATCCAGGTTTTGTGGAAGCTTTAACCGACTGGGTCGCAGCTACTAAATATGTTCCTCCAGGAGGAATAAACTTTGGTCTTGGTGATGAAATTGGATCATTTGGTGGAGGACAAACTTTGTTTAGTTTCTCATGGGATGATGCATTTGTTGCTGCTATGCAACCTGACAGCCCAATTAACAACAAAGTTGGTGCTGCTCAATTACCTGGCGCAATGAAAGTTTGGAATAGATCAACAAACTCTTGGGATGAAGGCTTTAACCAAGCTCCTTTCTTCGTATGGGGATGGGCAGTTGGTGTTGCTAAGAAAAGTAAAGAAAAAGAAATGGCGTTTGATTATTTATGTTTCTTTGCAAACGAAGCAAATCACCAAGCTGACATAGGTATTGGTCGTTTCGGAGTTAACCCATTTAGAAATGATGACTTTAAAGCAGGTGTTTGGACTCAAATTGGTTGGGATAAAGATATTGCCCAATCATATGTTGATACCCTAGCTCAGATGGAAGATAGTAAGAATAGAGTTTTCCCTTTGAGAGTTCCGGGTACATTTGAGTTTAACGCTGCATTAGCTACAGCTGCAGCAAAAGCTTTAGCTGGACAGTTATCACCACAAGCTGCCTTAGACGAAGCTGCTAAGCAGTGGGAAGATATACTTAATAGAGTAGGAAAAGATAATGTAAGAGCAGCTTACTCTGTTGGTGTAGCAATGGAAGATAACAAGCTTTAAAAAAACTTTGTGGCCGTCATAACGACGGCCACAACAAACAAATTCCAAAAATTACAATTATGAATTTTAAGCACAAGTACGTTTTTTTGTTTCCTGGTTTATTTGTGCTTATAGGAATACTTATTTTTCCTATAATTTTTACTATTAGATTAAGTTTATCAGGCTGGAATAGTTATACGCCTGAAATGAATTTTATAGGAATTACAAATTATATAAGACTTTTTACCGATGACCCAAGATTTTGGGAGTCTTTTTTTAGACTGAGTTTTTTATCGGTTACTACTGTTATTCTTCAATACATAATTGGTTTTGCATTAGCACTTATAGTTTGGAGAGAAATTAAATTTAAAAGATTCTTTAGAGTTATTTTTCTAATTCCTATGATGACTACCCCTGTCATTATGACAGTAATTTGGAGAACGTTTTTTCATGAGTCCCTAGGTCCTGTGAATGATCTTTTGGGAAACTTAGGAGTAGAGCCTATATTATGGCTCAGTGATCCAGTTATTGCTAAATTCACTGTAATTATTGTTGAAGTTTGGCAGTGGACCCCATTTATGTTTTTATTATTACTTGCAGGTTTATTATCTCTTCCCAAGGAACCTTTTTTAGCTGCAGCCATAGATGGTGCAAGTTCTTTTAGAAAGTTTGTATATGTTACCTTTCCACTAATGGCTCCAATCTCAATTGGTGCAATTATTATTAGATTAATTGAGGCCTCAAAGATAATGGATACAGTTTTTGTATTGACTTCTGGAGGACCAGGTACCGCAACAGAGACCTCAAGTTTTTATATTTACATTAAAGGCTTGAGGGAGTTTCAAATGGGTTATGCTGCAACACTTTCTTTTACTTATTTAGTTATAATGATCATAAGTTTAACGATCATAGCAAAAGTTTTAACAAAATTAATGATTAAAGAATAATGGAAAAACTTTACAAATTTTTAAAATATACTTTCATTATTCTCTGGACAGTTTTTATTGTAGCCCCTTTTCTGTGGGCTATTTCTACTTCTTTTAAAGATTTCCAGTCAGTAAATAGTAAGGTTACTTATATTCCCTGGTTAGATTTTGAACCAACACTTGAAGGATGGCGTGTATTAGTTAAGTCACCTGCAAGAGGTGGAGTGGATATTGTTGAACCTTACTTTAATAGTCTTTTTGTAACCTGCACGGCAAGTTTAATAAGTATAGTTTTAGGCACATTAGCAGCGTATGCTCTTTCAAGATTTACTTTTAAAGCTGGTTTTGTAAGAAATAACGATATTACTTTCTTTTTTATATCGCAGAGAATAATGCCACCGATTGTTTTATCGATACCCTTCTTTATATTTTTAAGTACGATAGGATTATTAGATAGTTTGATAGGACTAGTAGTAGTTTATATAGTTCTATTAATGCCTATAGCAGTTTGGATCATGGTAGATTTTTTCAACAGAGTTCCAAAAGAGTTAGATGAAACTGCATTGATAGATGGGTGTAATCCTTACCAGGCATTCTATAAAGTAGTTCTGCCGAACTCTATACCAGGATTAATTGTTGCGGGTATGTTTTGTATTATATTTGGTTGGATAGATTTTTTCTTTGCATTTATTTTAACATTTACAGAAGTACAGTTATTACCTGTAAAAGTTGTAGCACTTAATTCTTCAATCACACCGTGGTGGAGCTTATCAGCGTCTGCCTTAATATCAGTTGCACCTTTAATCATCGTCGCTTTTGTTGTTGAGAGATATTTATCTAAAGGAAATCTATCTGGAGCATTAAAATAATGAATTTAATCGGAGAAAATATAACTTACAAGCCAGACGATCAGTTTCATTTAAACGATGTTTCATTTAATTTTAAAAAAGGAAATTTGTATACTATCTTAGGAAGAACTTTATCTGGAAAAACTACATTTTTAAAAACAATCGCTGGTTTACTAAACCCTGATAGTGGAAATTTATCATTTGAAGATAACGATTTTATCAAAATACCTGTGTGGGAAAGAAATGTAGCAATGGTTTATCAACAATTCATCAATTATCCTCATTTAAATGTTTATGAGAATATAATTTTTCCACTCAAACAAAGGAAAACAAGCGAAGATCAAATAAAGAAGGATGTAGAAGAAGCTCTTAAAACTGTAGGACTAGTCGGTTTCGAAAATAGGAAAATTCAAGAATTGTCAGGAGGACAACAACAAAGAGTTGCTTTGGCAAGATCCTTAGCAAAAAAAGCAAAAATATTACTACTAGATGAGCCTTTGGTTAACTTAGATTACAAATTAAGAGAGCAATTAAGAGAAGAATTTAAAAGAATATTCACTCAAGGTTTGTCTGAAGATACTATTTTAATCTATTCTACTACTGACCCACAGGAAGTTATGGAATTAAATGGTGAGGTAATAGTATTAGATGAGGGTAAAGTTTTACAAAAAGGACCTGCAAAAGAAATTTTTGAAAATCCTAGAAATTTAAAGGTGGCTGAAATTTCGAATGATCCACCAATGAATATTTTGAAGGG
This sequence comes from uncultured Pelagibacteraceae bacterium, assembly GCA_902517175.1. Classification (GTDB taxonomy): domain Bacteria; phylum Pseudomonadota; class Alphaproteobacteria; order Pelagibacterales; family Pelagibacteraceae; genus Pelagibacter. Next base: position 4,860 of record CABYBM010000022.1, read on the forward strand.
AACAAAAAGTTCTGAAAAATTAAATTTTGAAAATATTTTAATTAAATCTCCTTCCCATTTTAAAAATTTAAGTGATCAAAGTTATAATTTTGGGATTAGAGCTTCAGAAATAAAATTAGATAGTCAAGGTGAAGAGTTTGAAATTGAACTCGCTGAAATAAGCGGCTCAGAAACTTTATTACATTTAAAAAAGGGAGAGTCTAAGGTGATAGCTCTTATTGAAGAAGTTATGAATTTTAAAATTCACGAAAAAGTAAAAATTAAATTCAATGAAAATAAATTATATGCTTTCGATCAAAATGAAAAATTAGTTTCTTCACCTTATGGAGTATCTCATGGCTAAAATTGAGTTGTCAAATATTTCTCACACTTATAATCCAAACGATACTAATCCAACTTATGCACTTAATCCGTTTTCTATGACTTGGGAAAACGGAAAGAGATACGCAATTTTAGGACCATCTGGTTGTGGAAAAACAACAATGTTAAATATTGTTTCAGGATTAGTTAGACCATCAAAAGGAAAAATTTTATTTGATGAAAATGATGTTACAGACCTTATCACGGAAGAGAGAAATATAGCTCAAGTCTTTCAATTTCCAGTTATTTATAACACCATGACAGTTTATGATAATTTAGCTTTTCCATTAAGATGTAGAAATTTTTCAGATCAAAAAATTGAAGAAAGGGTTAAATCAGTTTCAGACACTCTTAGATTGTCATCTTTTCTAAAGTCTCCAGCAAGAAAACTTACTGCCGACCAAAAGCAACTCATATCTCTTGGAAGAGGATTAGTAAGAGAGGATGTTGCGGGTGTTTTGATGGATGAACCATTAACCGTAATTGATCCAGATTTAAAATTTAGATTAAGAAGAAATTTAAAAGAAATTAATGAACAATACAAAACAACATTAGTTTATGTCACCCACGATCAAAATGAAGCAATGACATTTGCTGATAATATCATTGTGATGGATCAGGGTGAAATAGTTCAAGTGGGACTTCCAAAAGACTTATTTGAGAGACCAAGAACTACGTTTGTTGGATATTTTATTGGTTCACCGGCAATGAATTTATTCGAAACAGAAGCATCATCAAATGATTGTGTTAAAATCAATGGAACTTTGATTAAAACAAACACTAATTTGTCAAAACTTAAAGATAAAAAAATTAAGTTAGGTATTAGATCTGAGTTTATTAATTTAGCTGAGGATCAGAAACATAATTTGCTATCTGTTGAAGTTGATAAGGTAGAAGACCTTGGAAATTATAAGTTATTAACCGCTAAAATGGGTGAACTTACAATAAAATCAAAAATTAACAGAGAAATAGAGGTTCCCTCTAGTGATGTAAAATTACACATACCAGCTGATAAATGCTGCGTTTATGATAACGAAATTCTTATTTAAATTAATAATTCTACTGTAGATTGTATATTTTTTGTTAAGTGTCAATCCGCGCGTGTTTTTAGAAAGACTCTATTCTAATTCTATGTTTAACTTCGCGCAGTTAATTAACTAGAGGAGAGAACAAAATGATTAAAAATAAAAAATCATTAAAAGGTGCTAAGACACCTTCAAGACGTAAGTTCTTCAAAGCAGCAGCAGCAACTGGTGCAGCAGCAGCGACAGCTGTAGCAATGCCTAATATTGCGACTGCTGGAGGACACACTACATTAAAAATGCAAGCAGCTTGGCCTTCAGGCGCGAACATCTTTTTTGAAATGGCAGGAGACTATTGTAAAATGGTTGATGCAATGTCTGGCGGAACACTTAAAATTGACCTTCAGCCAGTTGGTTCAATCGTAAAAACTTCAGAAATTGGTGCCGCTGTAAGTGATGGAATTATTGATATGGGTCACTGGGTGACAGCATATTGGTATGGAAAAAATCCAGCAGCTTCACTTTTTGGTACTGGACCTTCATACGGACTATCATCTCAAGAAGTAATGGGATGGATGGAGTATGGTGGAGGAAGAGCATTATATGAAGAAGCAGTCGCTAGTGTTGGATATAACTACACTGGTTTCTTTGCTATGCCTATGCCAGCACAACCTTTTGGTTGGTTCAAAAAGAATGTAACAAAAGTATCTGATGTTAAAGGTATGAAGTATAGAACAGTTGGTCTTGCAACTAACGTTTTAACTGCTATGGGAATGGTCGTAAGACAATTACCAGGTGGTGAGATCCAACCAGCTATGAAAACTGGTTTGATTGATGCTGCAGAGTTTAACAACCCTACATCAGACTCACAGTTTGGAATGCAAGATGTCTCTAAACACTATCACTTAGGAAGTTTTCACCAATCTCAGGAGATGTTTGAAATGCCTATAAACACTAAGAGACTGAAAAGCCTTTCACCTGCTCATCAAGCTATCTTGAAGAATGCTGCTTACGCTGCAAACTCAGATAACTACTTCAAAGCCCTAGTCAGATATTCTACCGACTTAGGTAAATTGATGAATGAGCATAAGGTTAATGTTTACCAAACATCCGATGCTATCCTAGCAGAACAGTTAAAAGGTTGGGATAAAATCGTTGGAGAGTTCTCTGCTAAAGATGCTTTCTTCAAGAAAGTAATCGACTCTCAAAAAGCATACGCTAAGAAAACTATGAAGTATCTGTTGATGAATCAACCGAACTACAAATTAGCTTATGAAAATGAGTTTGGTCCGATTGCAAAAGTTAAATTATAATTAGCTTTTAACAAATTTAAAAAAAGGGGGTTTAAAACCCCCTTTTTTTTTAGTTTAATTTAATATATCTATTCACTATGAGACCATTCATTAAATTTGCAGATTCTTTGAGTACTTCAATGGGAAAAGCTTTTTCCTGGTGTATTGTGATTTTAATGGGTGGAACAGTTTATGAAGTCATAGCGGCCTATGTTTTTAATAAACCAACGTTATGGAATTTTGATTTTAGCATGCAGATGTATGGTGCTATCCTTATGATGTCAGGCGCTTATTGTTTGGCAACAGAAGCACATGTTAGAGGTGATGTTATATACAGATTATTTAAGCCAAGAACACAAGCTTGGATAGATTTTGTGTTATACTTTGTTTTCTTTTTCCCCGGAGTCGTAGCTTTGGCGTTTTATGGATATGAGTACGCTGCATTAGCATGGAAAATTAAAGAAACTAGTTGGAGCAGTCCTGCACAAATACAAATTTATATGGTTAAATCATTGATACCTGCTGCAGGTATTTTGTTAATTATTCAAGGTATCAGTGAAGTCTTTAGATCAGTGATTTGCATTCAAGAAGGAAAGTGGCCTTCAAGAATGGTTGTGGCTCAAGAAACAGAGGAAATTTTAATGAGAAAATCTCAAGAGGAAAATAAAGAAAATGCTATTTAGCCTTACAAATCCTGAAGTCGCTATCATGATGATGGGATTATTTTTGTTTGCAGTACTTTTAGGTTTTCCAATTGCATTTACCTTAATGGCGATGGGAATAGGTTTTGGTTATTACGCTTATTATGACCCGACAATGATGGAACATCTATTTGATAATAGGATATTTTCATTATTTGTAAAAAATACATACACAGTTATGGATAATAATGTTCTTACAGCTGTTCCACTATTTTTATTTATGGGATACTTGGTTGAAAGAGCAGGAATTGTTGCAAAATTATTTTTCGCAATTCGATTAGCCGCACACAGGTTGCCTGCATCGATGGCAGTCGCTGCATTAATTACGTGTACATTATTTTCAACAGCAACAGGGATTATAGGTGCAGTTGTTACATTAATGGGATTACTAGCATGGCCCGCAATGGTTAAAGCTGGATATGACAAAAAATTTGCGTCAGGGATTATATGTTCAGGAGGATGTTTAGGAATTTTAATTCCTCCAAGTATTATGTTAATTGTTTATTCAGTAATTGCACAATTATCCCCTTTAAGACTTTTTGCAGCTGCTATTTTTCCAGGACTATTATTAGCTGGTCTTTATATAGGTTATGCAGTGACGAGAGCTTGGCTGAACCCATCAATAGCACCTAGACCTCCTGAGGAGGATATTCCTCCAAGAGCTGAAATTTTAAAAGAGGTTTTAGTTTCGTTTGTACCGTTATTTGGATTAATTATGTTAGTGCTTGGAACTATTTTAGCTGGGATTGCAACACCTGCCGAAGCTGCTGCTGCTGGAGCTTTTGGTGCACTGGTTTTATCTTGGTTTTATAAAACTCTTAAATGGCAAAACTTTAAAGAGTCTGTATTTTTAACTGCAAAAACAACTGCTATGATTATGTGGTTATTTATTGGTTCTTGGACCTTTTCATCTGTCTTTTCTTATTTAGGTGGTCATGAAGTTTTTGAGCATTTTTTTACATCTATAAATATCTCAACATGGCAATTTTTAGTAATTACTCAAATAATTATTTTCCTTTTAGGCTGGCCACTAGAATGGACTGAAATTTTAATTATTTTTGTTCCTATATTTTTACCATTGTTAGAAATTTTTGGGGTTAATCCTTATTTCTTTGCAATGTTAATAGCTTTAAATTTACAGACATCTTTTTTGACTCCCCCCATGGCCATGTCCGCCTACTACCTAAAGGGAGTTCAAAAAACAAATGTAGAACTGTTGGAAATATTCAGAGGTATAATGCCATTCTTGGGAATTGTTATTTTTGCAATGTTTTTAATGTACATGTTTCCAGCAATAGCTTTGTGGTTACCAGAAACTTTATTTGCTCAATAAAATAAAATGACAGACATCCTTTCGTTAAAAGTTGAAGAACTTGTTTCGAAAATAAAAGACTCTCAATTAACATCAGTTGAAATTTGTAAGAGATATATAGAAAGAGTAAATGAATTTGAAAAAGATGTTAAGGCATGGGCACATCTTAATAAAAAACTTTTACTAGAAAAAGCTGCTGAAGCAGATGAGTACAGAAGATCTGGAAAACCAACGGGACCACTTCATGGAATTCCAGTAGCTGTAAAAGATATAATAGGTACTCTTGATATGCCGACTGAGTGTGGGACTGTAATTAGAAAAGGAAAATCTTATTCACAGAATGCTGAAATAATTGATCTATTACTTTCAGCAGGCGCAATAGTAATGGGCAAAACAGCAACATCAGAGTTAGCTTATCTAGGGCCATCTAAGACTACAAATCCTCATGATCATACAAGAACACCGGGAGGATCATCTAGCGGATCTGCAGCTTCAGTAGCCTCTTTTATGGCCCCATTATCTATAGGTTCTCAAACTGGTGGATCTGTTATTAGACCTGCATCGTATTGTGGTGTAGTTGGATACAAACCAACTTACGGATTAATTTCTAGAAATGGTGTTCTTAAAACATCTGAAAAATTAGATCATATAGGTGTGTTTGGACGATCAGTTGAGGATGTAGCACTTCTTGCGAAAGTTTTAATTAAGAAAGATAACTACGATAACGCAACAGTACACTATTCAACGGAAAACATGATGGATGAAGTAAAAAAAGGGCCTTTATTTGAACCAAAATTTATTTTTTATAAAACTGAACATTGGAATATTATTGAAAAAAAATCGAGAGAAGCTTTTGAATATTTTATAAAATCGTTCAAAAATAATATTGAGGTGTTTGATACACCCTCTTACTTTAAAGATATTCACAATTATCATCAGATAATTCATGAGACGGATTTAGCAAACAATTTTGCTCTTTATTACAAAAAGTATAAAAAAAAATTATCCAAATATATGCAAGACGCGATTTCAAAAGGTAATAAGCATTCTGCAAAAGAATATGCTGAAGCAATCGATTTTATGAAAAGAAGTTATGAGTCTTATCAGGAAGTTTTTGAGGATTATCATGGAGTGTTATCGCCATCAAGTCCAGGCGTTGCCCCCAAAGGATTAAAAAGTACTGGAACTGCTGAATTTAACAAAGTCTGGTCGTATTTGGGAACGCCATGTATTTCTCTTCCTGTACTTCAAGGAGAGGGCAATCTACCTTTAGGAGTTCAGTTAATTGGTGCAAGATTTGATGATCATAGATTTTTAGGTATTGCTAATTGGCTAGAAAAGGAATGTAATAAATAAAATGACTAAATTTACAACATTTCTGGGAACAGTGCTTGCAGTAGTATTTTTAATTGGTCTTGCAACCACATTGACAAGATCACCAATGATCAGTTTTTTTGACATACTCCCGGTTTATATCTTGATGGCTATTGCAATTTTTATGTTGGTCTACGAAGCCTTTTTCGACAAGAAATAATTTTTTAAGTATTAAATTGTCTAAACAAAAAACAAATTTTTTAGCCTTTTCATTACTTTTTATTCAACCAATTTTTATGTCTTCCAATCTGATAGTTGCTAGAGGAGGTATTGAATTTGTTCCTCCGATTTCTTTAGCGTTTTGGAGATGGACGTTTGTTTTTATAATTCTTTTACCTTTTACATATTTATCACTTAAAAAAAATTATTCTATAATCAAAAAAGAATATAAAAAATTATTTTTCTTAGGTGCTATGGGATGTGGGGTATGTG
>CABYBM010000023.1 GCA_902517175.1 uncultured Pelagibacteraceae bacterium
TAAAGAGTTTGTTAACCATAAAATACTAGATTGTATTGGAGATCTTTATACCACTGGATATAGAGTTGTAGCTAGCCTTACATGTTCTCAAGGGGGTCATTTCTTGACAAATCAGTTACTGAGAAAAGTTTTTCAAGATAAAGAAAATTTTTCCATACTAGAAATTAAAGAAAAAAACCTTCCGCATACATTAATTAATAAAAATTTACTTAGATCTATAGCATAAAAAACAATCATCTCTTTTAAATTAATTTTTAATTAAGTATAAATTTTATATGAATAATTTTAAAATTTACTTATTAACCTTATTTGTAATAGTTTTAACTTTTTCATGTGCAAAAGAAAAAACGAAAGATTCCAGCATTAAAGAAATAAGTTTAGAAAAACAGGTTTTAGAGGCATACACCGAAGGAAAAAAATCACTTGAAGAGGGTGACGTGTTGTTTGCTGCAAAGAAATTTAATGAAGCAGAAATGCTTTTTCCTCAATCAGAGTGGGCTCCCAAAGCAGCCTTGATGGCGGCATATGCATATTATAGACAAGATTATTATGGGGATGTGATAGCAGAAATAAATAGATTTATTAGAGTTTATCCTAAACATCCACAGTTAGATTATGCATATTATTTACTGGCGGTCACTTATTATGAACAAATAATTGATGAAAAAAAAGATTTAAATTCAATTAAAAAAGCAAAAACAACTTTTCAATTCATTTTAGAAAATTTTCCAGAAACAGAATATGCTCTGGATAGTGAGTTTAAATTAGATCTAATTCAAGAAACTTTGGCTGCCAAAGAAATGTATGTAGGAAGATACTATTTTGGTAAAAAAAAATGGATTCCTGCAATTAACAGATTTAGATCAGTTATAGATAACTACAACCGAACCATCTATGTTGAAGAAGCACTTTATCGCCTGGTAGAGGCACATTACATAATTGGTCTCAAAGAAGAGGCCAAAAAATATGCAAAACTTTTAGGTTATAATTACCAATCATCAACATGGTATGAAAAATCATATTCTTTATTTAATAAAAATTATGTAGAAAATAAAAATAAATTAACAAAAAAAGATAAGAAAAGTAGTGTTTTGATCAGAAAATTTAAATCTCTATTAGAATGAGATGAAAAAAGTAGAAATTAATAAACTTTATAAAAAAAAAATAAAATTAATTAATAAATATAATCAATTTTATTTTAATGAAAGTGCACCAATTGTTTCTGATAAAATATATGATGAATTAAAAAAAGAAATTCTAGTATTAGAGAACAAATATACCTTTCTTAAATCAAGTAAATCTCCAGCTAATACAGTAGGTCACAAACCTTCTAAAAATTTTCAAAAAGTAAATCATAAAGTCCCAATGTTATCGCTAGCAAATGCTTTCTCAGAGGAAGACTTATCAAATTTTCAAAAAAAAATTGCAAATTTTCTATCTAAAAATGAAGGTTACGAAATTTCATATTGTGCTGAACCTAAAATTGATGGCATCTCAGCATCATTAACATATGTAAATGGAGTTTTTAAAAAAGGTTTGTCTAGAGGTGATGGCAAAGAAGGTGAGGATATAACTAGAAATTTATCTACAATTAAGGATATACCAAAAAAAATATTATCTAAAAACTTTCCAGAAGAAATTGATATTAGAGGAGAGGTTTTTATTCAAAATAGTGATTTTGAAAATCTAAAAGATAAGTTTGCAAATCCAAGAAATGCAGCATCAGGTTCACTTAGGCAAAAGAACCCTGACGATACTAAAAAAATTCCATTAAAATTTATTGCTTATACTTTTGGTTTTGAAAAAGGTTTAAACGTTGATAATCAATTTGATTATTTGAAAAAACTAGCTTCATGGGGATTTAAAACAAATCCATTAAATAAGTTAATCAGTGGAGTCAAAAAATTAATTGAAAATTATAATGAAATTGAAAAAAAAAGATCTAACTTGGATTTTGATATAGATGGAATTGTATATAAAGTGAATGATTTTAATCTTCAAAAAAGATTAGGCTACGTTGCAAATGCTCCTAGATGGGCAGTTGCTCACAAATTTTCATCAAATAAAGCTGTATCTGAAATTAAAGATATTGAAATTCAAATAGGAAGAACTGGCGCCTTAACACCAGTTGCAAAAATCAAACCAATTAATATTGGTGGAGTGCAAGTATCTAATGCAACTTTGCACAATGAGGATGAAATTATTAGAAAAGACATCAGAATTGGTGACACTGTAACAGTAGAAAGAGCTGGGGATGTAATACCTCATATACTTTCCGTAGATTTCAAAAAAAGAAAAAAAGACAACTTAAAATTTATTTTTCCTGAAAAATGTCCATCTTGTGGTTCAAAAACAATAAAAGAATTTAACTTAACTACTAAGAAAGAAGACGCAGTTAGAAGATGTTCTAGCGAGGGATATTCTTGCGAAAAAATATCTATAGAAAAATTAAAGCATTTTGTCTCTAAAGAAGCTTTTAATATAGATGGCTTTGGAAAGAAAATTGTAGAAAGTTTTTGGAAATTAAAATTAATAAAGTTTCCTCAAGATATCTTCCAATTAGATTACAATATTATTGAAAGTCTAGAAGGATGGGGGAAACTCTCTGTAGATAACCTAAAATATTCGATTAATGAAAAAAAAAATATTTCTTTAGAAAGACTAATATATTCTTTAGGTATTAGACATATAGGACTAGAGAATGCAAAGTTATTATCAAAGTACTTTAATACATTTCAAAACTTCAAAAACCTATCTAAAACAAATAAATTTAATGATTTACTAAACATCGATGGAATTGGTGAAACACAGGTAAATTCAGTAAAAAATTTTTTTTTGGTTGCAATAAATATAAAAGTCTTAAATGAACTTGAAAAATTGTTAAATATAAAAGTATCTAAAAATGAAAAGAAAAATGGTTTATTAAAAGATCGATCTTTTCTAGTAACAGGCAAATTGGATAAAATTAGTAGAGCAGAAGTAAAAGCATTAATTGAAGATAATTCAGGAATAACTGTAAGCAACATATCTAAAAAACTAAATTATTTAATTATTGGAGAAAAACCAACAAAGAAAAAAATAGAAAGTGCTAAAGCACTAAAGATTAAAATTATAGATCAAGGCGAATTTCTAAAAATGTTAAATAAGACTAGCTAACCACTTTTTTTCATTTGAATTTAAATACTTAGATATCTTAGAATACACATTTAAATGATATTTAAATAAATAATTTTTTTCAAAATTTGTTAGTAAATTATAATTGATTAAATCTTTTTCAATTGGTGCCATTGTTAAATTTTCAAAAAATAATTTTTTATTTTGTTTCTTTACATAAACTAAATTTTCTATTCGAATCCCAAATTTATTTTTTTTATAAAAACCAGGTTCATTACTCAAAATCATACCTTCTCTGATTTTTACCTTATTAATCTTGGATATTGATTGTGGACCTTCATGAACATTAAGAAAAAACCCAACACCATGGCCAGTTCCATGAGCATAATCTAAGTTACTCTTTTTAAGAAATTTTCTAGCTCTGATGTCTATTTTTTTTCCAATATTATTTTTTTTTAGATCCGAAGTTGCTACAGCAATGTGTCCTTTTAATACTTTTGTGAAAGTATTTTTTATATTTTGGCTTTGTTTAGAAAAGCAAAGAGTTCTTGTAACGTCTGTTGTTCCATATTTATATTGTCCGCCAGAGTCACATAAAAATATATCTTTTTTTTTTATAATTTTACAATTATCAGGTTTAGCTCGGTAATGAACTATTGCGCCATTTTTTCCAGTTCCTGCGATAGTATCAAAACTAGGATAAAGATAATTTCCATTTTGTTTTCTAAATCTCTCTAATTTATTTTGTGCCTGCACTTCGGTGATTGGTTTCTTGTTGGTATTTTTTATCCAATATAAAAATTTAGTTAGTGCGGCACCATCAAACACATGCGATTTTATCATATGATTGATTTCAGTCTTATTTTTTGTAGATTTGAAATAATAAATTGGATCTTCTTTTTTTTTTATTTTAAATTTTAATTTAATTAAATTTTCAAAATAAATTGAGCAAGTATTTTCATCAATAATAAAGCTATTACCTTTTAATTTAGAGATTTCTTTTATATCCATAATTTGATTAGACTTTAGAATTTTTTGACTAATTAGTTTTTTACATTTAATTTTATTAGCCATCAAATAAATTTTTTTTGCTTTGCTAACTATCAATCTTGAGTTTGGCATTGGAGTATTAGGTCCATCTTTACCTCTAATATTTAAAGTCCATGCTACATTTTCAGGTGCACTAATAAATAAATAATCAGACTTATTTTTTTTTAAATATTTTGAAATTTTATTTAACTTAGAATTTTTACTCTCTCCAACAATATTTGTATCTAAATGAAAGAATGGATTTCTGCCATTGATTTTAAATTTTTCTATTTGATCTATGAGGTTTTTATTTATAAATTTTATTTTGTTAAATTTTAAAAAAAATTTCTTAATTTGTTTATAAGTAAATAAATTTGGATCTATACCAAGTGTTAGATTTTTAAATAAATTACAATTAATTAATTTTTCAGTTCCAATAATTTTAAAATTCTTACCAGACTCAATCTGGCTTTGAATTGTATACCTTCCATCTGTAAATAAATAATTTTTATTTTTTAAAATTATTGCAAGACCAGCAGATCCACTAAAATTTGATATAACTTTTAGTCTGTTAACTTTTGAATATTCAGTAAAATACTCGTCATTTTTTGGAACAACATATCCATCTATATTGTGCTGTCTAAATTTATTTCTTAAAATTTTAATTTTATTTATCACTTTATTCTTTTTTGGTATCTAATCCATCCAGGACTTCTGGTTCCTTCTTCTACTTCAAAATCTTGGTTAAATTCAAAATCTTCTTCATTATTAACTTCGTCATCAAAAAATGAATTTTTTTCTAAATTTTTTTCTGGTAACTCTTCAATAAATCTGGATGCCATGCTATCTATCCAGTCACCTTGATAAAATCTGTTCATAGAAAATGAAATTATAGCGTTTTGTTTGGCTCTTGTTATACCCACATAAGCAAGTCTTCTTTCTTCTTCAAGGCCCTTTTGGCCTTTTTCTTCAATAGATTTTTGATGTGGAAATAGTCCTTCTTCCCAACCTGGTAAAAAAACTACATCAAATTCTAAACCTTTTGCAGCATGCATTGTCATCATATTAACTTTTTCTCCATCCCATTCTTGATCTACAGATGTGGCAAGAGATACATGTTCTAAAAAACTTTCCAAAGTATCAAACTCTTTCATTGCACTTAGTAACTCTTTGATGTTCTCTAGTCTATTTTCGTTATCTAAATCTTTTTTATTTTTTAGCATTGCCGAATAACCTGATTCATCTAGGACAATTTGTAATAATTTAACATGACTTGATTTTTTAATTTTTAAATCATTTCTCCATTTATTTAAATAATTAATAAATAAGCTTAGACCAATTTTAGCTTTAGGTTTAATAAGGTTTCGTTCTAGCATCTTAATAGATGCTCTTTCTAAATTTAAACGATTTTCTTTTGCATATTCATGGATATTTTTTAAAGTACTGTCACCAATTGCCCTCTTGGGATTGTTTACAATTCTCTCAAAAGCTAAATCGTCTTTTTCTTGATGAATTAATCTAAGATAAGAAACGCAATCTTTAATTTCTGCTCTTTCATAAAATTTTGTTCCTCCTAAAATTCTATAAGGCATCCCAATTTTAAGAAATCTTTCTTCAAATTCTCGAGTTTGAAAGATGGCTCTAACAAGAATTGCAACATTATTATATGAAAATTTTTTCTTAATATTTTTTTCTATTTCATCTGAAACTCCAATAGCTTCATCTTTACCGTTTTTAAAACAGTTTAATTTTACTAAATCTCCTTCTTCCATCGTTGTTGTTAATGTTTTTCCAACTCGATTTTGATTATTAGCTATAAGATTAGATGCGACAGATAGAATATTCTGTGATGACCTATAATTTTGTTCGAGTCTTATGACCTTTGTATTTTCATAAACTTGATCGAATTCAAGAAAATTCTTAATTTCAGCTCCTCGCCAACTATAGATTGATTGGTCATCATCCCCGACACAACATATATTTTTATTTTTTTCAGATAAAAGATTAAGCCATTTACTTTGAATAAAATTTGTATCTTGATATTCGTCTACGAGAATATATTTAAAATTTTTAGAATATATTTCTCTTATATCTGAATAGTTCTCTAAGATTTTTACAGTGTGTAAAATTAAATCACCAAAGTCACATGAATTTAAATCAGTCAATTTTTGTTGATATATTTTATACAGAGGCAAGATAGTTTTTTCATAAATATCTTTTTTGTTAATAATGACTTCAGATGGATAATATCCTTTGTTCTTCCAACGATCTACAATTGCCAATATAAATCTTGGGGACAATTGTTTAATATCTACGTTCTCAGCTTTACAAATATTTTTAATAAGTCTTATTTGATCGTCTGTATCTATTATTGTAAAATTTGAATTTAGGTTTGTAGCAGATGCATGTTTTCTAAGTAGTTTTGCACAAATAGAGTGGAAGGTTCCAAGCCAAGAAAGTCCAATTGCAGCTGATCCCAAAATATTACTTACTCTAATTTGCATTTCTTTCGCTGCTTTATTCGTAAAAGTTACTGCTAAAATTTGATTAGGGAACGCCTTTTTTTCTTTAATAATATTGGCAATTCTAGAGGTTAAAACTTTAGTTTTACCTGAACCAGCTCCAGCAACAATTAAAAGTGGCCCATCTAGGTGCAATACAGCCTCTTTTTGTGTTTTGTTAAGATTTTTTAGATAATCTTTGTTTATCATTTAAAATAATACTTTATAAGATTTCTTGATCAAAATGACCAAGCGAAACCAATTAGTTAAAAGTTTAAAAAACATTAGTAAATTAATTAATAGTCTATTAGAGCGAAATTTAAACAAGTTAAAATTTGATAATATAAAAATTTTAGCTAGCAATAATAAAATTATACTTACTTTTGTCGCAGTTTTTGTTTTTTTTATTTCCTACCTTTTATTACCCACATTTTATAAACAAGGTGATATTTCAAAAGAATTAAAAGATGAATTATTAACTAAATTTAACCTAGATTTAACTTTCAATCAAAACCTAGTTTACAATTTTTTTCCCAGGCCACATTTTGTAAGCAAAGAGACCTCTATTATTGAAAATAAAAAAAATATTGCAGACATAAATCGAATAAAAATTTATGTTTCTTTAGATAATTTATTTTCTTTAAAAAATTTTAATATTACTGAAGTCATTTTAGAGAATGCAAATTTTTATCTTAATACTAAAAACAGCAATTTTTTTATAAAACTTTTAAATAATAATTTTTTAAACGCAAATTTAAAAGTCATAAACAGTAATATTTTTTTTAAAAATTTAGAGAATGAGGTTTTATTTATAAATAGAATTAAAGATTTAAAATATTATTATGATCAAAATGAATTAAATAATGTTTTTTTTTCAGAAAACGAAATATTCAATATACCTTTTTCTTTAGAGGCAATAAACAATGAAAGTGAAAAAAAATTATTTACAAAATTAAATCTAGATTCTGCAAAATTGCAAATCGAAAATATATTTAATTATAATGACGATATTAAATTAGGTTTATCTACTTTGTTATTTAATAAAAAAAAAAGTACGATAAATTATAAAATCAATAAAAATTTTTTTGAATTTAATTACTTCGATGAATTAGATAAAAAAAAATTTTTATATAATGGTAAAATAAACTTTAAACCTTTTTATTCTCAGTTTGAGGGTAATACACAGGAAATAAATTTTTCATATTTATTTGGTAAAAATGCAATTATTGCTGAATTATTAAGAACAGGCATTCTAAATAGCACGAATATAGATTTTAAATTAAATATAAATGCAAATAAAATTCAAAATAAGCGAAATTTTGTAAATCTTATTTTAAAATCTAAAATTCAAGAAGGACTAATTGATATAGATGATACGCAAATTGAGTGGAAAGATAATTCAGTTATAAAATTCACTGATACGTTAATTTTTAATAAGGATGGCAAACTCTTTTTGGATGGAAAATCTCAGATAAATATAAAAAATGTTAAAAATATTTATAAATTTTTATTCACACCTAAAAATTTCAGAAAAAAAATAAAAACAATTGATTTTCGTTTTTCATATGCATTTGATGAAAAAGTAGTAATTCTAAATGATATTATTATTGATGGTAAATATAATCGTAAAGTTAACAAAAAATTAAATAATATCTATTTCCGTGGTTCTGATATGCAAAATAAAATACTTTTTAAGAATATGACGAATGATTTGCTTAAAGCTTATGCTGGATAGATCATCTTTTTAGGATCAACTATTTTTTTATAATCTTTTTCTGTGATTAGCCCTGTTTTTAATGTTTCATGTTTCAATGTAGTATTATTTTTTAATGCTGTCTTTGCAATTTTGGCAGCATTGTCATAGCCAATGTGGGGCGCAAGAGCTGTAACGAGCATTAAAGAATTGTCTAAGTGATCTTGAATTTTCTTTTTATTGGCCTTTATTCCCTTAACACAATAAAGAGCAAAATTTTTAGTACTGTCAGCTATTAGATCTATCGATTGCAAAATATTATGTGCAATCAAAGGTTTAAAAACATTCAATTCAAAATGTCCATGAGATCCAGCCATTGTTATACCATTATGGTTTCCAATAACTTTTACACAAACCATTGTAACAGCTTCACATTGAGTGGGGTTAACTTTACCTGGCATAATTGATGAACCAGGCTCATTTTCTGGTAAAATTAATTCTCCATAACCTGCTCTTGGACCTGAACCTAAAAATCTAATATCATTAGATATTTTCATTAAAGCTACAGCACATGTATTTAAGGTTCCAGAAAAGTTAACTATTGAATCATGAGCAGCAAGCTCTGAAAATTTATTTGGTGCAGGTTTAAATTTTATTTTTGTAAATTTTGCTATTTCTTTAACTACCTTTTTATCAAAATTTTTCCTTGAATTTATACCTGTTCCAACTGCTGTTCCACCTTGAGCAAGAAATAAAATCTCCTTTAAAGCATGTTCAATTCTTTCGATACTTTTTTTAACTTGCACGTGGTATCCTGAAAATTCTTGACCCAACGAAAGAGGTGTTGCATCTTGAAGATGCGTACGTCCAATTTTTATTATATTTTTAAATTCTTTAGATTTTCTATTTAATTCTTTTTCTAGAATCTTTAAGTTTGGTAACAATTTACTCAAGGTTTCTTTTGCAACTGATATATGCATTGCAGTAGGAAAAACATCATTTGTAGATTGTGATTTATTCACATGATCATTTGGATGAACAGGTTTTTTTGAACCTTTTTTTCCACCCATCATTTCTATTGCACGATTAGCAATAACTTCATTTACATTCATGTTTGTTTGTGTACCAGAGCCTGTTTGCCATACTTTTAGAGGAAAATTATTATCTAACTTACCTCTGATAACTTCATCAGAAGCTTTAATAATTGCTTTTGATATTTTGTTATCAATTAATTTGTCCTTTGCATGAACTAATGCTGCAGATCTCTTAATAATTGCAATAGATTTGATGATAGAAATATTTACTAAAATTTTGCCAATATTAAAAAATTTATTTGATCTTTGAGTAGATGCTCCCCATAACTTATCATTAGGAACATTGACACTTCCAATGCTATCGAATTCTTTTCTTAATTTCATTGATTAATTTCTAAGTTACAAATAATTATAAATATACAATAAATTATTAAAAACATACAGGAGCAATATGTCGAATTTTAGCAAAGTAGGAACTTTCATGAATACTTTTGGTCAAGAAGTCAAAACAGAGCCTTCATTTAGTACAGACAAAATCAATAAATTAAGGATAGATCTTATTAAGGAGGAATTAGAAGAACTAACAGATGCTATGAGTAAAAATGATTTATTAGAGGTAGCTGATGCTTTAACCGATATTTTGTATGTTACTTATGGGGCAGGGCACGCATTTGGAATTGACTTGGATAAATGTTTCGAAGAGGTTCAAAATTCAAACATGAGTAAGTTAGATGAAAATGGAAAGCCTATTTACAATGATGCAGGTAAAGTAATGAAAGGACCAAATTATTTCAAACCGGATCTTTCTAAATTTGTATCTTAAATTTCTAATTTTAGATCAACTGCTTCAGCGCTATGAGTGATAGATCCTACAGAAATTCTATTTACACCCGTTGACGCAACAGATTTAACTGTTTTCAAACTTATATTCCCTGAAGCCTCAGTTTCATAATAATTGTTTGATATTCTGACGCCTTCCTTTAAACTTTTAATACTCATATTGTCAAATAACACAGTGTTAAATTTAAGCCCCTTTATTGATTTTAGTTGATTGAGATTGTCTACTTCGACTGTAATTTTTTTACCTTTTTTATTTTTAATAGCTTTAGTGACTAAACTTCTTAGATCTGAACTTGCTATATGATTGTCTTTAATTAAATATTCATCACTTAAATTAAATCGGTGATTTGTTCCACCTCCTAACTTAACTGCATATTTTTGAATTACTCTTAAATTTGGAATTGTTTTTCGTGTACAACAAATTTTAGTTTTATTTCCAGCTAGCTTTACAAATGCATTGGTCTTTGTAGCTATACCAGAAATGTGAGATAAAAAATTTAATGCAACTCTTTCAGCTATTAATATATTTTTTGCATTTCCCTTTATTAAAGCAATTAAAGAACCTTTTTTTACCATTGAGCCATCTTTCTTTTTGATTATGAATTTAATTTTACTATCAATTAGTGCAAAAGCTTGTTTAGCAAATAACAATCCACCAATAATTGCATATTGATTTGATAAAAGTTTAACGGTCACAATTTTATCATTTTTAATTAAACCTGAAGTTATATCCCCAGAAGGATAAAGATCTTCATTTAATGCTAGTTTGACGGTATTGCGAATAAATTCTTTGCTAAGTTTAATTTTTGACACTTATTATCTGCCGATAGCTGCCATTTTCTCTACTGAAATTCTTGCTTTCTCGATGGTCTCTTTGTCCATAATAATTTCACCTGTTTCATTTTCTAAACAATCTAAAATTTTTGGAAGAGTAATTTTTTTCATATA
>CABYBM010000024.1 GCA_902517175.1 uncultured Pelagibacteraceae bacterium
AATATAAATAGAATCAAAGTGATTTTCTAAGTTTTTAATATAAAAATTAGTTATTGAAACATGTCCTCTTGGACCAAGATAGTCTATCAAGGCTGATTTCATTACATATCTTTGTTAATTTTAAGGACCCCAATAAATGCTTCTTGTGGAATTTCTACTCTACCAAATTGTTTAGATCGAGCTTTACCTTTTTTTTGTTTTTCTAAAAGTTTTCTTTTTCTATCTGTGGCGCCTCCACCATGGATTTTTGTAAGAACATCTTTTTTAAAACCCTTAATAGTTTCTCTTGCAATAATTTTACCACCAATAGCAGCTTGCACTGGGATCATAAAATTATGTCTTGGTATTAAATCTTTTAATTTTTCACAAACTTCCCTTCCAGTTCTTTGTGCAAAATCTTTATGTATCATCATTGCTAAAGCATCAACAGGCTCAGTATTTACTAAAATACCTAATTTAACTAAATCACCTTCTCGATGTTCTATTATTTCATAATCAAAACTGGCATAACCACTGGTCATAGACTTAAGACGATCATTAAAATCAAAAACTACCTCATTTAATGGAAGCTCATAATTCAAAACCGCTCTATTTCCTGAATAACTTAAATTTGTTTGTATTCCTCTTTTATCCTGACAAATCTTAATTATAGATCCTAAATACTGGTCTGGTGTTATAATTGTAGCTTTAATCCAAGGTTCCTCTATAATTTTAATTAAAGTTGAATCAGGTAAACTAGATGGATTTTGTAAATCTAATATAGTTCCATTGTTAAGATGAATCTTATAAACGACTCCAGGGGTAGTGGTTAATAAGTTTACATCGAATTCTCTCTCTAATCTTTCAGTTACAATTTCAAGATGTAACAAGCCCAAAAAGCCACACCTAAATCCTAACCCTAAGGCCGAAGATGATTCGGGTTCAAATGAAAAACTTGCGTCATTTAATTGTAGTTTAGCTAATCCATCTTTAAGTTTTTGATACTCTGAACTATCGACAGGAAACAGACCACAAAATACTACTGGCTTGCTAGGTTTAAATCCTGGGAGAGCAACCTTTAATGGTTTTGTTGCATCGCAAATAGTGTCACCAACTTTTGTTTCGGATAGGACTTTAATTCCTGTTGTTATAAAACCTATTTCACCTGTATTTAATAAGTTAATATTTGTTGGTTTAGGTGTAAAAACCCCAACCTTTTCAACGATATACTCTTGATTAGTAGACATCATTTTAATTTTCATATTTTTTGATAATTTACCATCGATCACTCTAACCAAAATTACCACTCCTAAGTAGGTATCGTACCAACTATCAACAAGTAAACATTTTAAATCTGATGTTGTTTCTCCTTTAGGTGAGGGTAAAGTATTTATTATTTGCTCTAAAATGTCTTCAATACCCTCTCCTGTTTTACCTGAACATGGGATAGCATTTTCAGTATCAATTCCAATGACATCCTCAATTTGTTTTTTTGTTTTTTCTAGATCTGATGCAGGTAAATCAACCTTATTTAATACTGGAACAATTTCATGGTTTGTATCTAAAGCCTGATAAACATTCGCTAAAGTCTGAGCTTCAACACCTTGTGTGCTATCGACAATAAGAATCGAACCTTCGCATGCATAAAGAGATCTACTTACCTCATAACTAAAATCTACATGGCCTGGTGTGTCTATGATGTTTAAAATATATTCTTTACCATCTTTTGCTTTATAATTTAATTTTACAGTTTGAGCTTTAATTGTAATTCCTCTTTCTCTTTCAATATCCATTGAGTCGAGGACTTGTGCTTTCATCTCTCGTTCCGTTAATCCTCCACAACTATGAATTATTCGATCAGCAATAGTAGATTTTCCGTGATCAATATGTGCAATAATTGCAAAATTTCTTATATTATCAATTTCACTGGACATTTAGGATCTAATTTTCGCACCTGATTTAGTCTCAACAGTTGAAATTATAAGTTTATTGATTTTTTCAAGATCACTTTCTTCTAATGTTTTTTCTGAGGATTGAATAGTTACATTGAGAGCTATTGACTTTTTGTCTTTAGGAATATTTTCACCTTCATAGACATCAAAAATTTTAACTGACTTAATTAAGCTTTGATCAATAGAAGATATTATTTCTATTAGATCTTGAGCTTTAAAATTTTTATCGACCACAAAAGCAAAGTCTCTGTCTGATTTTTGATAGTCAGAAAATTGAAATTTTGATTTTGAGTCTTTGAGTTTAAGTTTTTTATCTTTTAAGTAATCTAAATAAATCTCAAAACCAACAAATGCCTCAGTTTTTATATCAAGTTTTTTTAAAATGTTTGGATGAATTTCCCCAAAATAAGCCACTGGATCAATATCATCTTTATCTAGATAGACAGAGCCAGATTTACCAGGATGATAATAAGAGGGAGATTTTTCTCTTATGAATAAACTGTGTCTATCATATCCAGCTTCTATTAAGGTTTGAATTGTATCTTTTTTTGCATCAAAAACATCAACCAATCTGTTTTGTTCATTCCAGTTTAATCTTGAAATCTTTCCTGATTTTATCCCCCCGATTACTGTTAATTGTTCTCCGGGTTTGTTGTCTTTAAAAATTGGCCCGATTTCATAAAGAGAAATATCTCTAAATCCTCTATCTAAATTTTTCTTTAGATAGAATGCCAAATTAGGAAATATTGAATTTCTTAAAACATCTAAGTCTGAACTTATTGGATTTACTATTTTTATTTCTTTGTAATTTTCTTTGAAAAGATTATTTATTTTTGAGTCTGTAAAAGACCAGGTTACCGTCTCAAAATAGCCTTTTGATGCTACAGAGCGTTGTAAAAAATGAAAAAGTTTTTGTTGTTTATTAAGTGTGTCTTTAATTCTATTTTTTTGTGGTTCTAGAATTTCTATATTATTGAAACCTTTTATTCTTACTATCTCCTCAACTATATCTATAGGTTCAGTGATATCAGGTCTCCATGTAGGAATTGTTAATTCTAATTCAGATTTCTTTTTAGAAACTTTAAAACCTAAATCTATTAAGATCTTTATGACCTCTTTATCTTTTAATTTAAAGCCTGCAATTTTTTCAAACAAAGATATTTTAAATTTAATTTTATTTTTTTTAACATTCCTAATACTTTGAAGATCAAACTTACTAACTTTTCCTCCACAAATTTCGGTTATTAATTGTGCAGCTTTATCTAGACCTATTTCAATTGATTGAGGATCAATGCCCCTTTCAAATCTAAATTTAGCATCAGTATCAATGTTCAACAACTTTGAAGTTTTTCTAATAGATCTAGGCAAAAAATATGCAGATTCTAACAAAATATTTTTAGTATTAAACTCAGTACCTGAGCGTGTACCTCCTATTATTCCACCCAAACCTAATACGCCAGACTTATCAGAGATAACACACATATCATTATCTAATTTATACTCTTTGTTATCAAGAGCTTCGAATGTTTCACCTTTTTTTGAATTTCTTACAATAATTTCCTTATCAATTTTGTCTGAATCATATGCATGAAGCGGTCTATTTAAATCCAGCATCACATAATTAGTTATATCTACAATTGCTGAAATAGGCTTCTGACCTAGAGATATGATTTTATCCTTCAGCCACTTTGGACTTTCTTTGTTTGTAACATCTTTAATTAAACAACTACCAAATATGGTACAACCTTGATTTTTATCTTTTGTAATAGAAACTTTAATTTTTTGAGGCCCACTATTTTTAATTTTCATATTAGAAATATTTTTTAATTTACCAACTCCTGCGGCTGCAAGATCTCTTGCTACTCCTCTTACACCTAAACAATCAGGTCGATTAGGAGTGATAGATAAATCAATAACTTTTTCAGTATTATTTTTAAAAAAATTTTTACCTACTTTGTCAGAGTACTTATTTGACTTTAGTTCTGTTATTCCATCACTTTCATCAGATAAATTTAATTCTGACTCTGAGCACAACATCCCGTATGAAGTTACACCCCTTATTTTGCTAACTGTGAGTTTCATGTTATTTTTTGGAATCACAGATCCAGGTCCGGCATAAACAGTCAAAAGGTCTTTCTTGGCATTAGGTGCTCCACAAACAACTTTTAACGTATTTTGTTCCCCTATATCAACATCACATACTTTTAACTTGTCTGCATTTGGATGTTGCTCAGCATTTATAATTTTTGCTACTTTAAAATTATCTAAGTCAGAACTAACTTTTTCAAAGCTCTCAACTTCAAGCCCAACATCTGTCAGCTTCTCAATTATTTGATTATCCTTGAACTTAGTATCAAGATGTTCTTTAAGCCAGCCTATTGTAAATTTCATCGACTAAGGCCTCTGTAATTTGATGGTACGTCTAATGGATCAAACCCAAAATGATTTAGCCACCTATAATCAGTCTCAAAAAAAGCTCTTAGATCATTTATTCCATACTTAAGCATTGCCAGTCTATCTATGCCAATCCCAAATGCGTAACCTTGATAATTATCTGGGTTTATTTTTACATTTTTAAGTACATTTGGATGCACCATCCCACAACCTAAAATCTCCAACCATTTATCTCCTTCACCGATGACTATTTTGCCATCTTTCAATTCATAACCAATGTCAACTTCAGCCGATGGTTCTGTAAAGGGAAAGTGACTTGGTCTAAATCTCATTTTGATTTTATCAACTTCAAAAAAGGATTTTATAAAATAATTTAGACAACCTTTTAAATGTCCCATATTCACATTTTTATCAATATGAAGTCCCTCAACTTGATGAAACATTGGAGCATGAGTTTGATCACTGTCAGATCTATATGTTCTACCAGGAGCAATGATTTTAAAAGGAGGTTTCCCTTTTAGCATTGTTCTTACTTGAACCGGAG
This sequence comes from uncultured Pelagibacteraceae bacterium, assembly GCA_902517175.1. GTDB lineage: Bacteria > Pseudomonadota > Alphaproteobacteria > Pelagibacterales > Pelagibacteraceae > Pelagibacter. The sequence goes on from CABYBM010000024.1 coordinate 4,870, forward strand.
ATGTATGAGTTCTTAAAAGTAATTCTTTTTTATCATCTAAATAAAAAGTATCGTGCATGTCTCTTGCTGGATGGTTGTCTGGGGTATTTAATGCAGTAAAATTGTAATGCTCATTCTCTACATCTGGTCCTTCTTCAACGCTAAAACCAATTTCAGAAAATATAGAGGATATTTCATCTATAACTTGAGAAACAGGGTGTATCTTACCTTGAACAATATTTCTTTCAGGCAAAGTTACGTCTACTTTTTCATTCTCTAGCTTAGAATTTATTTCTTTAATTTCTATTTCTTGAATTGTTTTATTAATTTTTTCTTGTAGTTCATCTTTTACAAAATTTAAATCTGATGCAAATTTTTTCCGTTCTTCAGTTGGTAAAGATCCTAGATTTTTAAAAGAATTAGAAATTTTACCCTTCTTGCCAAATAACTCAGATTTGATTTGATTTATACTTTCAATGTTTAAATCTGCATTTAATTTATTTAAGAATTCATCTTTTATTTTTTTAATATCAGACATATCTGTAGAATATTTGTTAACCTTAGAAAAACAACAATGAAAATTAATTCAATGCTGATTGGGCTTTTTGTACAATTGTTTTGAATGCCTCTGGGCTATCATAAGCAATTTCAGCAAGAATCTTTCTATCTATTGCAATTCCACATTTACTTAATCCGTTTATAAATTTAGAATATGTCATTCCTTCTGCTCTGACACCTGCGTTGATTCTTTGTATCCACAAAGATTTGAAATCTCTTTTTTTGTTTCTTCTATCTCTATAAGCGTATTGCATTGATTTTTCCATTGCCTGCTTTGCAACTCTTATAGTATTTTTTCTTCTGCCCCATTGGCCTTTTACAGCTTTCAAGACTTTTTTATGCTTAGCTTTACTTGTTACACCTCTTTTAACTCTCGCCATTATTAACCTCTTAAACTGTAGGGCATGTATGATTTGACAATTTTTCCATCTTGCTTGGACATTGTTGTAGTGCCTCTTAATTTTCTAATTTGAGAATTTGTTCTTTTAATCATGCCGTGCCTCTTTCCAGCTTGGGCAGTCATCACTTTCCCCTTCGCTGATATCTTAAATCTTTTTTTTGCTGAGCTTTTTGTTTTTAATTTTGGCATAATTGTGCGGAGTTATACAAAGAATGGTATAATTTTTCAACCTGTATTAAACCCTATAAAGGTTGGATAACCATAATCATTTGCTTACCATCAAATTTCGGATGAAGCTCTACCTTGCCAATATCTTTCATGTCTTCCTTGATTTTGCCCATTAACTCGTTTCCTAAGTGTGAGTGTTGTAGTTCTCTACCTTTAAATCTAATTGTGAATTTTACCTTGTCCCCTTTAGCGATAAATTTTTTTGCATTTTTAACTTTAAAATCATAATCATGCGTTTCTGTTACAGGTCTCATTTTAATTTCTTTTAACAAAACTATTTTTTGTTTCTTTTTTGCAAGATTTGCTTTTTTTTGGGCATCATATTTGTACTTACCCATATCCATGATTTTACAAACTGGAGGGTTTGCATTTGGTGCTATTTCAATTAAATCAAGCCCTTGATTTTTTGCCATTGAGATAGCTTCATTGGTATTAAGTACGCCAAGATTTTCACCATCGCTTCCTATAACCTGAACATCAGGAGAGGAGATTCTATTATTAGATCTTGGGCCTCTGTCCTTAGTTCTTCTTTGAAAATAATTTTGTTTAAAATCTGCCACTTAGTTTGAAGATGCTTTATTTAAAGCAGAGAAAGTTTTTAAGAATGTGTCTATATCCATATTTTCTTGTTTGTCAGAGTCTAATCTTCTAATCGTTACAGAATTGGAGTCAACTTCTTTTTTACCACAAATTAATAAAAGTGGTATTTTCTCTAAAGAATGATCTCTTATTTTATAATTTAAATTATTATTTTTTAAGTCAACGGCAGAACTAATTCCTGCACTTTTTATTTTTTTAGATATCTTGATTGCATAATCGTTAAATTCTTCCGAGATAGGTATTACCATAGTCTGTAGTGGAGATATCCAGAAAGGAAACTTGCCAGCATAGTTTTCAATTAGAATTCCAACAAATCTCTCTAGAGAACCAAATAATGCTCTATGTAACATGACAGGAATTTTTTTAGTTCCATCTTTATCAACATATGATGCATCTAATCTTCCAGGTAAGTTTAAATCTACTTGTAAAGTTCCACATTGCCAATCTCTGCCGATTGCATCTCTTAAAACAAATTCAATTTTTGGACCATAAAATGCTCCCTCACCCTTATTAATACTATATTCTAGCTTGGAAGCTTTTACTGCTTCAAGCAATGAAGCCTCTGCTTTATCCCAAATTTCATCGTCTCCAACTCTTACCTCTGGTCTATCTGCGTATTTAAGAATTACATTTTCAAAACCTAAATCTTTATAAATATCTAGAATTAAATTAGTTACCTCTAAACATTCACTAGTAATTTGATCTTCAGAACAAAATATATGTGCATCATCTTGGGTGAATGCTCTTACCCTTAATAATCCATGTAAGGCTCCAGATGGTTCGTACCGATGTACTTTTCCAAATTCTGCAATACGCAAAGGGAGATCTCTATAACTTTTTAAACCTTGATTAAATACCTGAATATGACCAGGACAATTCATTGGTTTAATTGCGAATACTTTTTCATCAGGAGTTTCTGAAGTATACATATTTTCTCCATATTTTTCCCAATGCCCAGATTTTTCCCATAGTTGTCTATCTAATATTTCAGGGGTATTTACTTCTTTATAGCCAGCAGCGTCTTGTCGAGCCCTCATATAGTTGATTAATTTCTGAAATAGGGCCCATCCTTTTTCATGCCAAAATACTGATCCAGGACTTTCCTCTCTAAAATGAAATAGGTCCATTTCTTTTCCAAGTTTTCTATGATCTCTTTTTTCAGCTTCTTCAATTCTTTTTAAATAATCATCTAAATCTTTCTGAGAAGCCCATCCTGTTCCATAAATTCTTTGTAGCATTTCATTATTTGAATCTCCACGCCAATATGCTCCAGCAACTTTTGTAAGTTTAAAATATTTACCAATTTTTCCAGTCGACAATAGATGTGGACCTCTACAAAGATCATACCATTTTCCGTGATAATAAATAGAAACCTCATTTCCTTCTGGAATCATATCTACTAATTCAACTTTATATTTTTCTCCTAATTCTCCATAATGTTTTTTGGTATGTTCTCTTTCCCAAACTTCTCTGCGTGTTTTTTCATCTTTTTCAACTATCTCTTTCATTTTAATTTCAATTTTTTCAAGATCCTTCGGAGTAAAAGGTTCTTCTCTATAGAAATCATAATAAAAACCATCTTTAATTGCTGGACCAATTGCTAACTTTGTTCCTGGAAATAACGCTTGAACTGCCATGGCCATTATATGAGTTGTATCATGACGAATTGCATCTAAACCCTCAGGATCTTTTGCCGTAAAAATTTTTATTGAACAATCTTTGTCAATTTCAAAATATAAATCTTTTAGTTCACCATCTACACTCATTATAAGTGCTTGTTTTGCCAATGACTTACTTATCTTCTCAGCTACTTCAGCGCCAGTAACCTTTTTTGAAAAATTTAGATTATTTCCGTCAGGTAATGTTATTGTAGGCATTTAATTTAATAGTCTTTTATACTCTGAATAAGTAGAAAAACACATTTTTTCAACATTAAATCTTTGAGTCACATTTTTTCTTGCCTCTATTCCCATAATTTTTAAAGATGTTTCATCCATATTAAGAACTCTTAAAATCTGTTTACTTAAAGATTTGGCATTGTTTGTCTCAAATAAAAAACCTGTTTTTTCATCAATGACTGTTTCATTTGAACCACCAATATTACTAGCTATTATTGGTTTTCCCATTGATTGGGCTTCTACTGACACTCTTCCAAAAGCTTCAGGTTCATTTGAAGCCGAAACTATTATATCCGAAACTTTATAAGCTAAAGCCATATTTTTACAATGATCTATAAATCGTATTTGTTTTGACATCCTATATTGTTCAGAGAGTCTAATTAATTTTTTTTTATAAAGCTCGCGACCTTGATCACTGCCAAGAATGACTGTATAGAATGCCTCATATCCAAGTTCTATGTTTATTAAATTAACTGCTTCTATAAATACCTCCTGACCTTTCCATGAAGTTAGTCTGCCTGGCAAAAGTATAATTTGTTTATCTTTCTCAATATCCCATTGTTTTAATAATTTTTTTTCATCATTTTCAAGAGTTGTAGATGAGTCAAAATAATCAACGTTAATACCTCTAAAAATTACTAAGAATTTTTTTTTATAATTTAAATACTTCGAATAATTTTCTTTAATATGGGAAAAAATAAAATTTGATCCTGCAATAGTTAAATCAGATCTTACCATTACTGAATTATAAAATTTTTTCAAATTAGTTTTAAAGTTGTAAGTACCATGAAAAGTTGTCACAAATTTTCTTCCAGTAATTTTTGATGCTATCAAACAGGACCATGCAGGTGCTCGACTTCGAGCATGAATTATCGAAATATTATTTAATAAAATAATTCCAATTAAAATAATTGAGTTAATAAAAATTAATAAAGGGTTTTTGCTCTGCACAGGAAGCTTAAAAATTTTAACCTTTTTTTTATCAACAAACTTAAGTAATTCACCACCACTAGTTACAATAAATGACTCACAATTATTTTCAGGCAAATAATGGGCTACATCAAAGCAGCCTGTTTCCGCTCCTCCATATCCTAATTTAGGTATGACTTGTAAAACTTTTAAATTAGTTGCCATCTGATAAACTTATATATTATTAGACAAAATATATAAACAAATGACAAATTTCAGATATTACAAGATCTCAAAAACCAAGAAAATTAGATATATTTCTAAAATTTATAAAAGTAGTTTGTCTATAGTTTTTCTCCATGGATTTATGTCAGATCTTGAGGGAGAGAAGCCTAAAGCATTATTAAATTTTGCAAGGAAAAATAAAATAAACTTTCTGGCACTTGAATATTCTGGACATGGCAAATCTTCAGGAGAATTTACAAAAGGTAATATTTCAAAATGGAGTTATGAAACCTCAAAATTAGTTAAAAAATATGTAAAAGATGACAAAATAATATTTATAGGTTCAAGTATGGGTGCTTGGATTTCTTTAAAACAATTTAAAATTTTTAAAAATCAAATAATTGGTTTTTTAGGAATTGGAGCTGCTCCAGAATTTTTAG
>CABYBM010000025.1 GCA_902517175.1 uncultured Pelagibacteraceae bacterium
ATGAAAGTCAACCTATAACTGACACAAATAATCAATCTTTTAGTGAACAAAATTATGAAAATCAGTCAACTAATACAAATGATGAGATTAAAAATCAAAACATTGAAAAAAAAGAAGCTATAGAGACTTTGAATGAAACAAAAAGCTTAAATAATGAAACGTCCCATCAAGTTATTCATAAAAAAGAAGATAGATTACACATTTATGTAAGGCAGGACAAATACAAAGGTGAACTCAAATCAAAAAATTGGGTTGGTAGACTTTATATAGATGGTAAACAAAAAATTTCATCTTCTGGAACAACTAACTTAGATGAAGCAATACCAATTTTGGAAAAATGGTTTGATGATATTCATGAAGAAAGTCTAAAATTAAAAAATAAAGAAAATATAAATGAAAATGTCAATCAAGAAAGAACAGAAACTTCCTTGACAGAAAATTCTGAAACAATTCAGACTAGCAATGAAGATCAACAACAAACTGAAACTTCAGTTTTAAACGAAGAAAAAAAAATATCTAATTTAGAACAAACAAAAGGAAAGTTATCAAATTTTTTTGGAAAAATTAAAGAGATTAAAATTAAAAAACCAGATTTTGCAAAAAATTTAAATAAACCATCTCTTAATAAATCAAAAATTGGAAATTATAAGTCTAAAATTGGAAATTTCTTTAAGTCTAAATTGGGTAAATCAAGTGTTCAAGGTGAAGAAATAATTGGTGTAGAACTTGCAAACAAAGAAATAAGAATAGCTCAAGTTTCAAGTAATAAAGCTAATCAATGGGTGTTAGAAAAACTACATATTCATCCAGTTGAGATTAATGATGATAGTACACCAATTGATAATGCAGATAAATTTTCAGAAGAATTAATGTTAGCAGTTCAAAAATTTAAAATAACTTCACCTAATGCAGCAATTGCTATTCCAGTAACTAGTGCAATTATAAGAGTTGTTACTGCACCTTTAATGAAAGACGAAGAGTTAAATAAAGCAATCGAAACTAATTCTTTGTGGGAAAATCTAGTTCAGCTGACAGATAATTTAGAAGATTATTCTATTTTTCATCAAGTCATTAATAGAAATGAAAAAGAAAATACAATGGATATTTTATTTGTTGCATCAAAATTGACAGATATAAATAGTTATACTTCAATAATTAAAAATGCAGGTTTAAATCCAGTAATTATTGATGTTAAATGTTTTGCTTTAAAGTCGGCTGTTGATCAAGTTAATCAAATAACAAATAAAACAGAAGATGCTAATTTAACTGCTGTTCTAGAATTTGGATTAGATGAAAATTATTTGATGATACTTTATGATAATAACCCAATAATAACTGACATTTTTATTAGAGGGCAGGATAGAAAAATTTTACAAGATTCCCAAAATACCGATGAGAAAGAGGCACTAGTTAGAAGATATGTTACTCAAGTTAAGCAAGCTATTCAAGATTTTGAGACCAAATACGAAAGAAGAATTCGAAACATAAAAGTAGTTTCAGATATTAAGAATGTTGATGAATATTTATCAAGTTTTAGAAAAACTTTAATGAATGTTGGATTTAATAGTTTTGATCCAACTGAAGGATTAATAATTCCAAATCAATATCAAGAAATTTTAGATAGTAAGTTAAATAGATCTTATCTATCTACCTCTGTTGGTTTAGCGTTTAGAAAACTAGATGTCTTCGGCTACTATAAATTTGTTACAGCAGTTAAAAATATAAATCTTCTTCCAGACAGATCAAATGTAATGAAGCAAAAAAAGATGAAAGCAATTTCAGGCTTTGCATTTAAAGGTATCACAGCTGCTGTAGTTGCAATTTATGTTGTACTATTTGGTTTATCTTTTTGGAATATTAGTTCTTATAATAATAAATTAAAACAATATGAAACTATAAAAAATGATCATAATAAAATTATAAAACAAAGAAAAATAGTTTCAAAAGAACTTAAAGTAATTAATACATCTTTAAAATTAAGTAGAACGCTTAAATCAAATAAAGAATTAACTTATAGAATTTTAGCTCAAGTAGCTTCAAGTGTCCCTAACAGAGTAAAATTTGATCAAGTTGAATTTAATGGATCTAGAAGATTAACTATTCAAGGTTTAGCTGCAAGTGATCAAGATATTTTAAAATTTATAGAAAATTTAAGTAAACAAAAACTAGTTGAACAAGCATCTTTATCTTCAATGCGATTACCAAAATCTTCAGCAGGAGGTGCTACAATGAAAGGCTTTAGAGTATTTGTAAAAATTAAAAGTGGGAAAGTATAGAAATGGATATAGATTTAAAAAATATTAATATGGCTGACATCAAAGCTCAGATTACAAAACTAGCTGATAAAAAAACCCTAATTAAAATAGGAATAATTTTCGGTGCAATAGTTTTTTTCTTGATAGTTTATTATGCAATTTTAAATCCGATGGTTGATGCTAGAAAAGCTAAATTGGATGACATGAACTTAAAAAAACAAGAGACTGCAAAATTTACTGCTGAAATTTATTCAATGAGAGCAAAAATTAAAAAACTTAAACCTGAATATGAAAAGTATTCTAGATTGTTTCATTCTAAAGCTGAAGTGGAAGGCCTTTATCAAACTTTAAGTGAATATGCTGGAGAAAACGATCTAGTAATTACAAAAATTGAAAAAAAGGAAATTAAAGAAGTCTTAAAAGCCCAAGCTTTAGCTAAAGCAGATGGTAAAAAATCTAAAAAAAAGAAACAAACTCAAGTTAAAAATGTTGCAAATATTGCTTATTATTTGATCCCTGTTGATTTTGAGATTGATGGTAACTTTATAGGCTATATCAAGTTTAAAAGAGCTCTATCACTTTCAAACAAAATGTTAAACTTTGACAAAGAGTCTATACAGGTGGTAAAAGGTAATACAACTGGAGCGATAAAAGTAAGAGGTACATTAACAATAGTGGGACTACCAAATGAATTTTTTTAAAATAATTCTTATTTCAACACTCTTTATACTATTATCAAAAGTTTCTATGGCTGATAGTCATGACAAAAAACAAGACATTATTGAAAAAGCAAAAGAAATAAATAAAAAAATTAAAGAAAAACAGGCAAATTCTCAAAATAATATATCTTCAGAGATAAATGGTGAAGAGCCGCTTCCACTAAATGATCCTTTTGTTGGCGACAGTTCATTGAATGGTGGAAACACAATTATGGTAAATAGCTCAGAAGAAGCAAAAAATGAAATGAGCTTATATAAGTTTAAGTTAGTTGGCATAATGACTTCTGAAAATAATGAAGGGTATGTATCATTAATAAATTCTAGTGGAAATTTAACTACCATAGGTATGTTTGAAGAATTAAGCCCTGGAGTAAAATTAATAGGACTAAACAATAAAGAGGCAGTTTTTGAGAAAAATGAAAGTTCTCTTTTAGTGATTAATTTTAATAATAAAATAACTGAAAGAACTAAATAATTATGAAATTTAAAAATAAAATACTTTTTTTAATTTTACCTTTTTTCTTTATTCTTTTAACGGGCTGTGCTGAAAAATTTGCTAAAAACAGTGGTTCTTTCAAACATGATACCCCACTAATAAAAACTGATGTAAAAAAACTTGGAAAAAAAGAACTAGAAAAAAGTGCAGAAATGGGACCAACTCCTGTTGAAGGTAACGTTGTTACACTTAAAAAAAGAAAACAAATATCGTCTGTTAAAGAAAGAAACTATTTATTAATTTCAGATGAATTTCAATCTTTAAAACAAAATGTTTCTTTTAAATTCCAGGCGTTGGATTTTAAAGAAGCAATGAATATGATGTCTCAAGTTGGAGAAATCAATATTTTAGTAGGTGATGATGTTGCAGGAGCTGTAACTGCAGAATTAAATAATGTGCCATGGGATAAAGCATTTAATGCATTATTAGATTTAAAAAATTATGCGGCAGATATAGATGTAGCAAGTAATATTATTAGAGTCTCAACCCCTGCTAATTTAACATCACAAGAAGGTTATAAATCAGCTAGAGCTTCAGCAGTTAAGAAGAAAGTTGAATTAGAAGATTCAGTTGAGCCAATTATTTCAGAAATTTTTAGACTTTATTACATAACACCTGCAGAGGCTAAAGCAACAATCTCAGAATTGTTTACAACTGTTGGGACTAGCGGAAATTATATACCAATACAAGTTACCGAAGAAGCAACTACAAGATCAATTATTGTAAGAGGAAAAGAAAAAGATCTAGATATCGTAGATAAAGTAATTCGAGAAATTGATAAGAGAACAAAACAAGTTTTAATAGAAGCTTTTATTGTTGAAGCAAGTTCAGCTTTTGAAAAAAATTTAGGAAAAAGAATTGGAGCTGCTTATACTAGAAAAAGTTTAAGAGTTGGTGGTACCCAAGGGGGCAGTAGTGTAGGAGCTGCATCTGGAACGGGTGCTGCATTATCTGACTCAACAGCAGCTTTTACAAGTGGTGCTGGGACAGATAATTTACTTGATTTTGGTGTTCCTGCATCAAGTGGAATTGGAATACTGAGAAAAACAGGCTCGGCTGTTTTAAAACTAGAACTTGATTTTTTAGAGGCTCAGGGTTTATCAAAAACTGTATCTAATCCAAAATTATTTACATTAGACAATCAAACAGCAAGTATCAAACAAGGTGAACAGATACCTGTATCAGGGGGTGATGGAGCAGATACTTTTGCTGATGCTGCTTTAAAACTTACAGTTACACCAAATATAATCGGTGACGGAAATGTGATGTTACAGATTGTTGTTAATAATGATACTCCAGTAGACCGTGGTGCGGGTACACCTGGAATAAATACAATGGAAATAAATACTAAACTACTTGTAGCTGATGGAGACATTGTAGTTATTGGTGGAATTAAAAAAAATTCTGTCTCTGATAACAGACAAGGACTTCCAGGAGCTAAAAAGGTACCGGTTCTTGATAAAGTATTGAGTGGAAAAACAAAATCTGACAATATGACAGAGTTATTGGTATTTATTGCACCAAGAATTTTATAATGTTAAAAATTAGTAGAGAGAGTGAAATTAATTTAGTTAATGTCTTAATTGATAATGACATTATTTCTGGAAAAGATTTAATAAATATAAAAAAAGTAAGCACTGAAAATAACAAATCTCAAATTGATGCAATATTTGAGCTAAATCTAACTGACGAACAAAAAATAATTGATTTATTAATTAAAGAACAAAATTTAGAAACAATTGATTTAAAGAAAATTGATATTACAGAAGATATAAAAACAGTTTTACCATCAAACTATATAAAAATTAATTTTGTAGCACCATTTAAAATTGATGGAAAAACTTTGCATATGGCAATTCCAGATAGTTCAAAACTTGGACTTATGCGAAATCTAAAAGCTATTACAAAAAAAGATATTGAATTACACGCTGCAAAAATAAGCGACATTTCTGAATATATTGAAAGATTATCAAGTGAGGCAGATGATGTAACAATTGCTTCAATACGTAGTGAGAATAGAAAAAAAATAAAAACTTTTGACTCAGAATTAGGAGATGCAGGAGAGGTTTTAGAAAAAGCACCAGAGGAAGATATTGAAGCAATTGAAAATGAGTCTGAGGTGATTAAATTTAGTACAGCAGTTGTTGCTGATGCAATTAAAATGGGTGTGAGTGATATTCATATTGAACCTTACAGATTTAGTTCAAGAGTAAGATATAGATTAGATGGTATGCTCCAGGAACAAGAAGACTATAGGCAGTTCCTACATGATAACTACGGGGCGGTAGTTACTCGATTTAAAATTATGGGAAAACTGGATATTGCAGAAAGAAGATTGCCACAAGATGGAGCAATCAATTTTAAAATTGGTAACAAAGTAGTTGATCTACGTTTATCAATTTTACCCACAGCAAATAATGAGAGAATTGTTATGCGTATTCTCAACAAAGATGCAGGAGATATCACTCTTGAACAATTAAATTTTGAAAAGCAAGATTTAGAAAGTTTAAGAAAAGGAATTCACAGCACCCAAGGATTAATTTTGGTAACAGGGCCAACAGGATCAGGTAAATCAACAACTTTATATAGTATTTTAAAAGAAGTAAGTCGTCCCCATTTAAATATTTTAACAGCTGAAGATCCTGTGGAATATGAATTAGATGGTGTAGGCCAAGTACAAATTAAAGATGATATAGGTTTTACTTTTGCTAAGGCATTAAGATCCTTTTTAAGACAAGACCCTGAAATTATTCTAGTTGGTGAAATGAGGGACAAAGAAACTGTTGATATAGGCTTAAAGGCTGCCCTTACAGGCCACTTAGTCTTTAGTACTTTGCACACCAATGATGCCCCAAGTACTATTACTAGGCTACAAAACATGGGCACTCCTGATTATTTAATAAGTGCTGCCTGCCAACTCGTTGTTGCTCAAAGACTAGCTAGAAAAAATTGTAAAGATTGTAGAATACCTGATGATGATGTTAATCCTAAAGTTCTCAAAGACTTAGGCTTTAGTGAAGAAGAAGCATCTAAAGTTAAAGCTATAAAAGGTAAAGGTTGTGCAAAGTGTAATGATACAGGTTACAAAGGACGACAAGGTATTTATGAAATCTTGGTGGTATCAAAACCACTAAAAGAAGCTATATTAAGACAAGCAACCACTCCTGAATTGAGAGAGATAGGTATCAAAGAGGGATTTAGAACTATGCAAGATATGGGTAGAAGAATGATTGCATCTGGTGAACTTAATTTTAGAGAATATGAGAGAGTTCTTTCAAACGAATAAAAATGGAAGCTTTTACTTATAAGGGTATATCTGAAGGTAAATATATAGAGGGAGACATTGAAGCAATTAATCTCGATGAAGCATCTCATTTATTAAAAGAAAAAAAGATAATAATTACCAATATAAATAAGTCTAAGAAAAAAAAAGCAGCTGAAAAAAAGAAATCTGGTGGCCTTTCTCTCTTTGGGAAAAAAAAAGTTAAAGTAGAAGAAATTCTTATATTTTCGAAACAATTTGCAACTATGGTCAAAGCAGGTTTGCCAATTTTACAAGTCTTGATAATGTTGAGAGACCAATTAGAAAGCCCTGCCCTTAAAGATATAATAGAAGATATAAGAAAAAGTTTAGAGGGCGGTGTAAACCTATCTAAATGTTTTGAAAAGTATCCACAATATTTTGACAATGTTTATGTAAACTTAATAAAAGCTGGTGAAGCAAGTGGTAAGCTAGATGTATTTTTGCTAAAAATCGTAGATTCATTAGAGAAAAAAGAAAAGATTAAGAAAAAAATCAAAGGAGCTTTAATGTATCCAGCAATCATGTTTACAGTAGCAATTACTGTAAGTGCCTTTATGTTGATCAAAGTGGTTCCTGTATTTGCAAAAATGTATGATGGTATGGGCTTAGAACTGCCCGCTGCAACAGCAACAATTATGGCGATGAGTGATTTTTTAAGTGGAACAGGTGGAAAAGTAATTTTTTTTGGTGGAATAGGTGGATATTTTGGGTTTAATTTTATTGTAAAAAGAAATGCTGCAATTCGTTTCAAATGGCATCAACAAATTTTAAAATTACCGATTTTTGGAGACATGATTTTAAAATCTCTACTTGCAAGAATTTCATTGATACTTGGTAATCTAAGTGCAGCTGGTGTTAATTTATTAGAAAGTTTAGAAATTGCAAAATCAGTTAGTAATAATGATGTGATAACTGATGCACTAGAGAATGTAAAAAAAGGAGTTTTCTCTGGTGATACATTAACTAAACTCTTTTTAAAAGAACCATTATTCCCTCCTACTTTTAGTCAATTAATATCTGTTGGTGAACAAACTGGTCAATTAGATGAAATGTTTAACTCAGTATCTTCTTACTATGAGGAGGAATTTGATACTACAGTAGATAACATGTCTAGTTTAATTGAACCTATTATGATTGTTTTTATGGGAGTAATGATTGGTGGTCTAATGATAGCCATGTACTCACCAATATTTAACGTTGGCGCCCTTATTAATTAAGAACTTTAAAATTAATAAAAATTGATAATTATTGTAATGCTACACTCATTTTTAAAATATTTGAGTAATTACCATTTTCGTCTTTTGTATTACACGGTTTCTTGAAACACATCTCTGCAGTTGCATTTTCGTTTCCTTGAGTATTAATTATTATGTATCCTAGTTGTTCATCTTCATAAGCTGCTCCACCACTTTTAACAGCTTTTGTTGTTTGGCCATCAACTTTACCAAAAGGATTTTTAAAACTATAATCTCTGAAAGCTTCATCAACGTATTGGGCTATAGTTTGCGCTTTTACATCAGAGCATTTAACATTATTTTGATCAAATAAATTTCTGTCAGGATCGACGTTACACATCATAAGCTCGTTTGAAATATATTTTGAAGCACTAGAAAAGTTTGCTTTAGCCACTGATATTTTGGCTGAAGCTGTGTACCCATTATATGCAACCACACCAACAGCTGCTAAAATTCCAATGATGGCAACTACCACTAGTAATTCAATTAATGTAAATCCGTTTCGTCTCATAAATATTTATAATTGTTTAGTTAAGACTAAGTGGTTGATCCAAGGTTTTTTTCCATCTTTAAACTCAACAGCATCCATTATTTCTTGTATAAAGAAAGTTCCCAACCCACCTGGTTTGATATTGTCAATTTCTCGATGTTTTACTTTTTTAGGATCTACAGGAGTACCCATATCATAAAAAGCAATTTTTAATTCACCACTAATGTGACTAATTTCAACAACCATTATTTCATTAACATCAGGTTTATCTTTATAGGCGTGCTTAACAATATTTTGTGCAGCTTCAGCTATTGCTAGAACTAATTCATCTTTTAAATTTTGATCTATGTAAAGTTTTTCAAATACTTCTCTACAAAAAGTTCGAACATCCTTTAAGCTCGAGGATTTTACCAAAAAAGCCTTTTTTTCAAGATGTTTTAATTCAGCCATAGCTTTTTCAAAAATAAGTTTATTCTAAATTTAATATTTGCTCTAACTTCGCCATCATGATTACTTTTAAAACTGATTTACTTACATCTTTAACTACAAGCTTGGTTCCTTTTTCTGCAGCTTTTTGATGACTTTCAATTAAAACTGATATACCTGATGAGTCCATGTATTGAACATTACTTAAGTTTAGATGCACTTCTTTACCAGCATCAATATGTGGAAATACAACTTCTTTAACTTCCTCAGTTTTATCCATATCTATTTCACCATCTAAAAAAATAGTGGTTACATTTCCGTGAGGTAAAACTTCATCTTTTACTTTATATGTCATAGAAATTTCCTTGCCATTGATAAAACTTTTTCAACAGGTTGACTGACTTCTTTAAGTTCAACTGTAGTATTTTTCTCTTTTGCTCTCTGATTACTTTCTATAATCACAGATATGCCAGAAGAGTCCATGTATT
>CABYBM010000026.1 GCA_902517175.1 uncultured Pelagibacteraceae bacterium
AGAAAAAAAGGTTCAACTTCAAGAGCGTTAGCTAAAAAATTGCTGGATAAAATAAAAAAACCTGATGACGAAGTACTTTACAGAGATTTAGATGAGGAGATGCTTTTTGTAAGTGGATTAACAGAGTCAGGGATGAAAATTGATGAGAAAGATCAAACAGAACATCATAAAAAAATGTTTGAGCTGTCAGACCAACTTGTAAAAGAGCTTAAAGAAAGTGATGTCATTATTATTTCAGCTCCAATTTATAATTATGGCCCACCAGCAACCTTAAAGGCTTGGACGGATTTAGCTGCTAGAATTGGAGAAACATTTAAATTTAAACCGAATGGAAGAAGGGAAGGATTATTAAAAAACAAACATGCTTATTTGGTCATTACCTCTGGTGGCACCAAACTTAATAGTGCTGAGGATTTTTTAACACCATGGTTAAAATTTATTTTAAATTTCTTTGGAATAGAAAAAGTAGATGTAATTAGTGCTGATCAAATGGCTTTGGATTATGATAAATCTATTAAAGATGCAGAAGCTCAAATTGAAAATTTGTTCAAAGATAAAAATAAATAAAATTAAAAATTAACTTTAATAGATATTAATTTAATAGTAAGAACCTCTTGTGAATAATTTTGATACAAAAAAATATCCAATATTTGCTAAGTTCTTAAACCAATTAGCTAAAGATCTTACTAGTTTTTATTATTCTAAATTAAATAGGACCTTTAAAGTATCCAATAAGCTTAAGGGAAAAGGATACGATCCTGTAACAACATCTGACAAAGCATTTGAAAAATTCATAAGATCTAAAATTAAAAAAAAGTTTCCAAATCACCAAGTTATAGGTGAAGAGTTCGGCCACAAAAAATCAAAAAGTGAATTTACATGGGTAATTGATCCAATTGATGGAACAAGATCTTTTGTAATAGGAAATCCAACTTGGAGTAATCTTATTTCATTAAATTACAAAGGCTATCCAGTTTTAGGATTAGCAAATTTTCCAATTTTAAAAAAATATTATTTAAATCATACAGATAAATCTGCCTATGTAGTAGAAAATGGTAAAAAAAGAAAAATTAAAGTAAATAAAAAAGCAACTTTTAAAAATGTAAAAGTATCTGCTGCTTTTCATGGATCATTGTCTCTCAATAAACAAAAAAAAATTCCTCAAATTTTAAAATTAATGCAATTTCCATGCAGTGATGCCTTAAGTTATTCACACTTGGCTGAAGGAAGACTTGATATTGTAATTCAATGTTCAAATAAAATTTGGGATATTCACCCTTTGATACCCATTATAAAAGCTGCAGGTGGTTACCTTAATACATGGGATAACAAAGATGCAATAAAAGGTGGAAATATTTTAGTTTCATCAAATAAAGCTATTCATAATAAATTTTTGAAATTATTAAAACCTATTTCCTAAAAATTTTTTGTAATAATGAATCTAAAGTATATTTTTAAAATTTTAGATAAAGAAGAGTGGAATAATGCCAAAAAAGATGGAAAATTTTCTGGCTCGTCAAAAGATATTAACGATGGATACATTCATTTTTCTGAGGAAGAACAAGTTCAGGAAACATTAAAAAAATATTATGACAAGAAAGAAAATTTAATCTTGTTAAAAGTACACACATTAAATTTAGAGCATTTAGTATGGGAAAATGCTTCTAATGGAGATACGTACCCCCATTTGTATTCAACTTTAGATATCGTAAATGTTGAAGATGAATTTGAGTTGATCTTAAACAAAGATGGAATTCATCAGTTACCAGATATTCTTGGAAAATAATTATTATTTTTTAATCTATTTGTCCTAAATAATTGACCATTATTACACCAACAATAATTAGAATTATTCCAATAATTCCATAGATGTTTGGGATTTGATTAAATTTTAAAACAGCAAAAAGAACTACGCCTGTTACGGTTAATCCACTATAAGTCGAATAAGCAAATCCAACTGGAAGAGCCGACATTGCTTTTGCGATTGAAAACATCGTAATACACATAAATAAGATACATAGTACAGATGGGGTTAATTTTGAGAAACCATCTGAAATCTTGGCGAAACTATTTGATGCTATTCCAAATATAATTCCATTAGCTAAAAATAAATATCCTAATAAAGGTTTCATATTTACTCTATAGTAATTTTATCAATTAAAGATCTTATCATTGGTGCTATTATAATAGCAGCTAACAGAGCAACAGGAAAAGCAAACATCCAAGAATAAAACCACCTTCCAAAAAATCCATCTGTTAAACTTGTATTAACAGCTACAACAACACCACTCATAATCAAGCTCATTCCAAAAGACATTAAGAAAATAAATACAAATTGTGCATATTTTTTTTTAATCATTATTAATTGTTTCCTAATAAATTAACCATCAACACTCCAACAACTATAAGAGCTAAACCAATTAACGAATACAAATTAGGTACTTGATTAAATCTAACAATACCAACAATAACAGTTGCTATAATAGTCAGTCCTGCAAATGACGCATAAGTTATACCCATTGGTATATTTTTCATAACTAAAGAAAGTGCATACATGCATAGAACTATAGTGATTGCAGTAATGATACTTGGGAAGAGAAGGGTAAATCCCTCAGCACTTTTTGCAAAACTATTAGAAGTAACACCTAGGAAAACAGCAATCCCTAGAAAAAGGTAGGAAGTAGCGAGACTCATTTTATGACTTTAAATGATATCCCGCTAAATTTATATAATTATTTAGGTATTGGAGTAGCGCCTGTCTCCAAGCTTGCTATTTTTCCATCTTTGTATTTATAAACAGCCATAACAGCTTCAACATTACCATCATTAAATGTAACAAAAGCATGATGAACACCTACTTCATCATTTTCATAAACAATTCTTACTTTATCTTGATTAATGTCACCACTCATAGCCCATTTCATCACGTCAGCTTTAGTTAAAACATTTCCTGACTTATGCATTGTAAATTTAAAATCATCATGCAAAAGTTCATTCATAGCTGCTTCATCTTTGTTTTTCAAAGCAGCGCTATATTTTTCTAATATCGACATTTTTATGCTCCTTGTATTATTATCCCATTAGTATTTGCATTAACTAATCGGATTTTTTTTATTGGTTGATATTCTTCCGAATTGTACCATTCTAACGCTTTTTCATATGAAGGAAACTTTATTACAACAGTTCTGCTATATTGCCAAGTTCCTTCTATAATTTGGTTTGTACCACCTCTAATTATGTAATCACCACCAAATTTTTCTGCAATAGGTTTAACTTTTTCAACATATTCTTTATAATCTTCTGGATTAGTTACCTCTATGTTAAAAATAGCATAGCCAGCTTGCATTTTTTTTTTATTTAAGCATTAAAATCTATAATGTCGTCTGTACACTCAGCAAATTTGTGAGGTTCAAAGAAATCATTCATAGGTGTTAATTGTTTGTTGATTGATTCAGTATCGTTACCTTTCCACCAGCAAAACATAGTTAAATTATCACCTGGAGTATTCCAACTCATTTGACACTTTGCATTTTCTCCTGACATTGATTTAACCATATCCTCTTTAGACATTGAACCAACGACTTCCATCATTTTAGCCTTAGCCTCTTTAGACTTAAATGTATGAGTTACTATATAGTTTTTCACTTTTTTCTCCTTTTTTAAATTAAAGACTTATTTCTGACATTTCCCAAAGCTGAGCACTTTCTATGCATTCTTCATAAATCGCTTTTGCAGTAGGATGCTTTCCAGATACAAACTCTTTCATTCCAGGTTCATTATGAACTGAAACTTTAAACAACATACCTGTTTTATCTGGTTTCATTGCCCCAATAGTTTTTTCTGGATAGGCAACACTTTTTCTTACACCCATACCTTCATCAGATTGCATCCATCCCATGAAAGTTTCCATTTTACCTTCTTTGAAATTTACTAATGCTAACATTTCTTTTTCCATTTTTTCTCCTTTCGTGAATTTAATATAAAGTCTGCACTACTTTTTTTACTCGCTCTTCACCGTTTGGAACAGCTGAATTTACAAAAGTATGACAAGCCTCCGTTTTTGCTTCGTCATATTTTGAACCATAAAACTTATCAACAGCCTTATTCACTCCATCATCCCATTTTTTTTCAGGAATTCCTATTTCTATGGCATATGATTTAAGAACTTTAACAGATGCCATTGATTTTTCTTTCATACTGTATTCGAAAGTCTCACCAGATGGCAAAAAATAGTTAGCCATATAAATCCCACTGCATTCCCAAGCTTTAGATTTATCACTATCAGACATCCCTGCAATTGCAGTTGATGATAGAAGAGCACAAAATAGTAATACCAATGTCGTTTTTCTCATTTTTATCTACTTTTTTTAATTAATAAGTAAAATTTCCACTCATTTGATTTAATGAATGAGCCATTCCAGCTTTACCTTTTAAATTTTGTCTACTAGAGAAACCTGTTCCAGAAATTTTTTCATATTTTCCAGTTCCACCAACAATTACAAACTCTCCAGATCCTCCTTGGCCTCCAGTTCCTTTACCTTTATAATTAATGAAAACCTTTTCACCATCCATTAAGTAAAAAGTACACATGCCAGTTTCATCATCAAATTTACCTGCAACTAAAGTTAATCCTCCAATACAGTGCATTGTAGATTTATCAAAAATGCTTCCTTCTTTATCTGAAAGTCCAGCATTACCATCATAAGTAATACTCATATTTCCATTACCAGCATTCATAATATTCATTGCCCAAGATCCAGCTCCAGATGCATTAAACTTGCCTGAATCAGATAATGAGTAAGTCGTTAAACATGAGAATATTAAAGTTAATAATATTTTTTTCATTTGTTTTTCTCCTATTTTTTCATTGCATTAAACATACTCAATGTATCATCGTATGTTGTCATTGAAGATATTTTGCCATTGTCAGCAACTTCAAAAAAATGTCCAAACATTGTATCCATTCCACTTGCTTTTCCTGTACACTTTACAAATACCTTGTTACCTTCAGAAATCATCTCACCTGGAATAACTTGAAAATTATCCCATGCTACAGGAATTTTTTGAAAAGTTTCCATCATAGCTTGTTTACCTTTATGTACTCCTGATAGAGGGTGTTTACCGACTTCACCTGGAAAGGTCCAAATGCACTCATCATGAACTAAGTCGTTAAACATAGTTTCCATGTCACCTTTACCAAATACCTCATAGGCTTTTTTTACCACATCTTTTGCTTCCATAAATATTCCTCTAGTTTGTTTTGAGTTAAAAATTTATACTATTTATAAAGACATAGTGTTACACATTCATTAAAACGTCGTGCGTCAAATGTGTATATCAAATATGCAAAACTCACATCAACTCACAATTGAAATGTAATTTTTTTTTATTTAAGAAAAACAGTGTATTCAAAATTTATTTTTGATATTGTTTATTTATGGTTGAAAATTTAATGTAGTTTTTTATTTAATTCTTTTTTTAGTTCATTTTATAGGCTTTGCTTATTATGGATTTAGATGTGTTTTCCAAACTCAATCTTTTTTAAATCAATATGGTATGGATGCCACAGGTGCTGGTGTAGTTAGATTTTTTGGATCTATATTTATTGGCTCAACATTAATGGCAATCTATGTCGGCTTTATAAGACCCAATGGTTTAGAAACAACTTGGGGTTTCTTTAATGTAATTTTCTTACAAAACTTATGTGCATTTATTGTTGGTTTCTATAGTACTAAAATAAATAAACTCGGTCATACAGATAAAACTTCAGATGAAGCAATTTATGCTCCTTTAGTGCTAACAATTTTAAGTGGTGTTCTTTGTTACGGATTAGCTGATAAGATTTATATTTAAAACCAACTAGGTACTGGTAGTCCTTTTTCTTCTAGAAACTTTTTATTAAACATTTTAGTAGCGTATTTATCGCTTCTATCACAAAGAATTGTAACGATCGTTTTACCTGGGCCTAATTCTTTACCCATTCTAATAGCCCCTGCAATATTAATTCCACAGCTAGTTCCTAAGCTTAATCCTTCATTTTGAATTAAATCATAAAGAATTGGCAATGCTTCATGATCATCAATTGAATACGCATCATCTATTTTGGCATCTTTAAAGTTTGCAGTTATTCTACTGGATCCAATACCCTCAGTTATTGAACCACCTTCAGATTTTAGTTCCCCGTTTTTTATATAATTGTAAAGAGCAGAACCTTTTGGATCAGAAAGAAAAATTTTTATATCTTTGTTTTTTTCTTTAAGAGAATTGCTAACCCCTGAAATAGTTCCACCGGTTCCAGAAGAACATACAAATCCATCAACTTTACCGTCAGTTTGATCCCAAATTTCTTTACCTGTCTCTTCATAATGACCTTTAGCATTTGCTACATTATCAAATTGGTTAGCCCAAATTACTCCGTTATTATTTGAAGGTCTAAGTTCATCAGCTAATCGTGCAGCAACTTTAACAAAGTTGTTATCATCTTTGTATGGTTTAGCAGGAACTAATTTTAATTCTACACCTAGGTTTATTAAGAGATCTTTTTTTTCTTGTGTTTGATTATCATTCATTACAATGATTGTTTTATATCCTAATGAATTTCCTAAAAGACCTAAACCAATTCCAGTGTTTCCTGCAGTACCCTCAACAACTGTTCCACCTTTAGCAATTAATTTTTTTTCTTGAGCATCTTTAATTAAAGCAAGAGCTGCCCTATCTTTGACAGATCCCCCTGGATTTAAAAACTCAGCTTTTCCAAAAATATTACAACCAGTTATTTCTGATGCTGCTCTTAATTTTATTAAAGGAGTATTTCCAATCCCTGAAATAAAATCATTTTGAATATCATTCATTAGTCTGATTTTTTATCACTATCAGGGGTAATACCATAAGGTTTAAATTCACTGTCTGCGATACCAACATTTTTAGCAGGAATACCAACCATAACAGCTTTTTCTGGAACATCTTTTGTAATTACGGCATTAGCTCCAATTTTTGCACAACATCCAACAGTCACTGGACCTAATACTTGAGCACCTGATCCAATTACAACTTCATTTTCAATTGTTGGATGACGTTTTACATTTCTTTGATCATTTGAATTTATGCTTGGCGCTATTCCTCCTAAAGTTACCATATGATAAATAGTGACATTATCACCAATTTCTGAGGTTTCTCCAATAACAACTCCCATACCGTGATCAATAAATAAATTTATTCCTATTTTTGCTTTAGGATGAATTTCAATACCGGTTAAAAATCTTGAAAATTGAGAGATGATTCTTGCAATCAAATCAAATTTTGCTGTAGCAAAAAAATTTGCTATTCTATGAAAAAAGACTGCCTTGACACCTGGGTAAGTTAAAATTAAACTTAATTTTGACTTTGCCGCAGGATCTCGGTCAATTATTGATTGTAAAAAATTGTTCATATTTTTGCTAGTTGAATTTAAAATTACAGGTTATATAGTTACTATATTCAGTAATTAAAGGATAATTTATGTACAAAAATACTAACTGTTTTCACTTGGCAAT
>CABYBM010000027.1 GCA_902517175.1 uncultured Pelagibacteraceae bacterium
GTAATTGTTTTTCCTGTTTTAGGATCAACTTTGATCCAATTAGGAAGTGGAGAACCATCTTTCATCACACCATAATATTTTTGAATTTCTTTTCCTTCATCATTAAAAACTTTAAACTTCACTTTCATTCCATCTTTGGTGAACTTAGCTTTCAATGAGTCAATATCTTCGTTACCACTTACATCAACTGAATTAGACTCTGCAACAAGATCAACTAATTTTAATCCTTGATTAAATTCAGCTCCATCTCTGGCATTCGATGGTGGTAATTCAAGTTCTGGAGTATCAATTTTTTCAGACCTTCTTTGTTTTCTCTCATTTTTACTATCTTTATTTTGTTTTCCTTTACCTTTTTTGTCAGAAGAACTTTCATCACCAGACTCGTCTCCTGGGTCAGGTCCTGGGTCAGGTCCTGTGGGATCCCCTTCGTTTCCTCCACCACCACCTTGATATATAATTTTAATAGTAATGACTGCTTCATCTGTGTCATTTCCATCTGTTATTGCGTACCAAAAATAATCATATAAATCCTCACCTGGTTTTAATTCCTCATCATTTATTAAACTATTATTGATTGTATAAGTATAACTCCCATCAGCATTTAGTTTTAAACTACCATATGAACCTGTAAGTGTACTACCAGCAGCAGATGTAGTGCCAACTCCTTCAGTTTTCCCTACAGCAAAATTTGTTATTGTGAGAGTGTCTCCATCTCCATTATTACTATCATTTCCCTCAGCATCTTTTGCATGACCATTAGTGATTGTTTTAGATCCATCTGATGTAGAAACTGTAATAGTGTCATCATTCGCTGTAACTAGTTCATCAATTCCAGTTATAGTAAATGTAATTATTCCAATATCTAAAGCTTTAGTTCCTGCATTGGTTTCATCATCTTTTACTTTATATGAAAATGTGTCTGTTGCTGTCGCACCATTTGCAAGAGCAATTGAAGCAGCATTTCCTGATACATCATAGCTATAAGATCCATCACTATTTAAAGTAAGAGTTCCATACGTTCCTGAAACTGCTGAGCCAACATTTCGATTAGGTAATGTTGAGCTTTCAGCTCCAGCACCAACACCTGTAATTGTCATTACAGAAGTACTATCGTCACTATCTGTATCATTTGTAATCACATTTCCTGCTTCAGCAGAGTTTCCTGCAGTAATACTATCTGTATCTGAAACTGCAACTGGTGCAGCATTTACAGAAATATTCATTGTATAAGTTGCTGAGCTTACCACGGTTCCATCTTCAACTTTGAAAGTAAAACTATCATCAGCTTCTGAGTTTGCATTCGGCGTGTAAATTAAATTATCAAAATTAGCTATATAATCATTTGTTGATACTGTGGCTCCATTATTAACTTTTGTTAAAGTACCATTAGAAGGTGTTGATTTAATTCTAATTCGATTAAAAGTATCACCATCAACATCGCTATAATTAAACTCAGTTCCAGCTTCTGAAAAAGTATAAGTAATATTTGCTGCAGTTCTAGTTCCATGAGTACCATCTGTGTTATTTTCATTTATGTAAACTGTTCCATCTGCTGCGGTTGGTGCATCATTTGTATCGCCTAAAACTAATATTTTAATTTCCGCTGTATCACTTGCTGATCCATCAGATAATGTGTAAGTAAAATAATCATAAGCACCATCTGAATCTAGAGCATCTGCAGCATCTTGATTAGCGACATACGTATAACTACCATCGGCATTCAAAGTTAATTGTCCATATGTTCCTGTTAAAGCTTGACCAACTGTACCTGAAGTTCCAGATCCACTTTCTTGTCCTGTTCTTATTCCTGAGATGGATAAAGAAGCGCTATCATCTGCATCACTATCTGTATGAGAACTTGAACTTGTATCAATTACATCTCCTGAATATTCACCTGCAGCATCGTAAGATCCTGTTACACTTGCATTTGCTCCATTAGAAACTGATAATGTATCATCTTCACCTACAACCCCTTCATCATTTTGTGCAACAGGTGCATCATTAATACCTGTAACTGTTATCGTGATTGTAGCTGTATCTGTTCCACCATTGCCATCAGAAATAGTGTAAGTAAATACATCTGTTACTTCGTCACCTGCATCCAAAGCATCAGCTGCATCTTGATCCGCTGTGTAGGTATAAGATCCATCTGCACCAATTGTTAAAGTTCCATAAGTACCCGTTACAGATGTACCATTGCTATTATATGTACTTGAAGAGGAAACAGTAGAAGTTGAACCACTACCTGGTTGAATATGAGTGACTACTAAAGAGTCACTTGTGTCAGGATCAGTATCGTCATTTAATGCATCGTTTTGAGAACCTGTTTTAGTAACAGTTCCATCTTCATCAACGCTATCAGTATCATCCACAGCTGTTGGAGCATCGTTCACTCCATAAATTGTAATAGTTATTACACCCGTATCTGTTCCAGCATTCCCATCTGAAATTGTATAATTAAAGCTATCTGTAGCACTTTCTCCAGACGCTAGTGCATTTGCAGCACTTTGATTTGCAACGTATGAATAAGAACCATTAGAATTAAGGGTTAACTGACCATATGTTCCTGTTAAAGCTGAACCCAAAATTCCAGCCGTTCCACTTCCCTCTGTTCCGCCAGTTCTAAATGAAGCTACTGTTAAAGTATCACCGTCAGCATCCGTATCATAATTTGAGGTACTATTCGTATTTATTACGTCTCCAGTATGTTCACCTGTAGCATCATAAGAACCAGAAACATTTGGATTATCACCATCTGAAACTGTTAAAGTTGCGCCCTCATTAATATAACCAGCATCATCTCTTGCAACAGGAGCATTATTTGCAGGTGCAGTTCCTTGACCTAAAATAGTAATTTGTATTACTGCTGTATCAGTTGCTCCATCCTCATCACTTAAAGTATAATTGAAATATTCTGTTCGACTATCGCCTGAATACAAGCCTGTGATATTGCTGTTTGCTACATATGTGTAAGATCCATTTGCATTAATAGTTACTGCACCATAAGTTCCACTTAAAGATTGTCCAACAGTTCCTGCATCTCCATTTCCTTCGGATGAACCTTTTCTTATAGCACTAACTGTCAAAGTAGGATTAACATCTGGATCGCTATCTTGATGTGAACTTGAACTCGTATGTATTACATCACCTGTGTGTTCGCCTGTAGCGTCTAGGGTACCAGTAATATTTGCATTGTCACCGTCAGAAACTGTTAATGTTGAACCTTCGTTTATGTAACCAGCATCATTTTGTGCTGTAGGAGCATCGTTTACCCCTGTAACAGTAATTGTTAATGTTGCAGTTGTTGTAGCACCTGTACTATCTGTAATTTCATATACAAACACATCAGTTTCTGTTTGACCTGCTTCCATCGCATCTGCAGCTGATTGATCAGCAGTATATGTATAAGAACCATCTGCACCAAATACTATAGTTCCATAGGTTCCGGTAATTGATGTTCCATTACTATTATAAGTACTTGAAGCTTGAACACTTGAATAAGATCCACCATTTGGTTTTACTTGTGTAACAGTAATACTATCTCCACTGTCATCATTTAGTAGATCATTTTGTGAACCCGTTTTTGTAACTGTTGCATCCTCATTAACACTATCAGTATCATTTACTGCATTAATTGCAGTCCCTTGACCTAAAATAGTTATTGTTAAGGTTGCAATATCTGCTGTTAGTCCAAAATAGGTTACAGTTCCATCAGTTACAGTATAATTAAATACATCCGTTACACTTTCCCCACTATCAAGGCCAGTAATATTATTATTTGCAACATAAGTATATGCACCATTGGAGTTCATTGTTAATGAACCATACGTACCAGATAATGCTTGTCCTAAAGTTCCAATGGTTCCACTGCCTTCGGTTGAACCGGTTCTAATTTGTGAAACATATAAAGAAGCAGAGGCATCGGCATCACTATCAGAATGAGAAATTGAACTTGTGTCAATTACATCCCCTGAATGTTCATCATCTGCATCAAATGAGTCTCCAGTTTTATTTGCATTATCACCATTAGAAACTGTTAAAGTTTGTCCCTCATCAATTACCCCAACATCATTTTGTGCAACAGGAGTATCATTAGTTCCTAAAACTTTTATTGTAATATTAGCAGTTGTCGTTGCGGTACCGTCGCTTAATGTATAAACAAAAACATCATCTTCTTCATCACCTGAATCTAAAGCTTCAGCAGCTGCTGTATTAGCAACATAAGTATAAGAACCATCAGCTCCAATTGTTAGTGTACCATAAGTGCCCGTCACAGATGTTCCGCTTCTGTTATAGGAGCTTCCAGAAGATACGGCAGAATTAGTTCCACCATTTTTTTTAATTTGAGTTATGCTCAAAGAGGCAGAAGCATCAGCATCACTATCAGAATGTGAACTTGAACTTGTATCTATTACATCACCAGAATATTCACCTGTTGCATCATAAGAGCCAGAAACGTTAGCATTTGCGCCATTTTCAACAGTTAAAGTACCATTTTCTACAATAACACCTTCATCATCTTGTGCTACGGGAGCATCATTTACCCCTAAAACTGTAATAGTAATTGTAGCTGTAGCAGGAGCGTCATTTGCATCAGTGATTGTGTACGTGAAAACATCATCTTCTTCATCACCTGAGTCTAAAGCATCCGCGGCTGCTTGATCAGCAACATATTCATAACTTCCATCCGAACCAATAGTTAAAGTTCCATAAGTACCTGTGACTGAAGTTGCTGTACCATGAGAATATGTAACATCAGTTACTGCAGTTGCAGAACCTGCTGAACTATGTTGAATATGAGTTACTTCAATTGCATCACTATCAGCATCACTATCAGTGTGTGAGCTTGAATTGGTATCCATTATATCACCAGAGTGTTCACCGTTTGCATCATAAGAGCCTGTAACATTTGCATTTGAACTATTTGCAACAGTTAAAGTTGCATCTTCATTTACTACCCCTACATCATTTTGTGCAACTGGATCTGTATTAGATGGAGTTCCTTTAACAAATATTCTAAAAAAATCACCCTGATTACCATTCTTAATACCAGTTTTTAAACTTTTTTGATTTGATGAAATAGCTATCCAATCATCTTCTTTTACATCGTTACCATAACTACTTTTATAAGTTCTAAAATGATTGTTACCTTCATATCCTCTACCAGAGTTAATAGTATAGGTGCCGCTTGAATCACTAATTCCTTCTACTTCCCCAGTGCTTACTAAATTTATACCAATTATTTCATTATCAAAAGTAATCTCACCTATTCTTTGATATCTGTAACTTTTTTTGTTATTACTTTCATTACAAAAAATCATATAAACATCTACTGGATTAGTTGTTGATGCAGTGTAGGTACCACTTGAAGGAGTCGAGCTTGAAGTTCCGCCAGTAATTCTATGTTCAAAGCTTAGTGATCCAGATGTTATTCCTGTTCTTTCCTTTGAAATAACAAACGTTGATGAGTGATCTATCCCAGCACTATCATTACTATAATTTGTTTCGTCATGGTCTTCGTCCACTCGTGAATTAGTAGAAGCAACACCATTTGCTAGTGAGCTTTCATAGCCCTCGACATCTATATTTTCAGTTTCAACAATTCCAAATTTCTTTTCAAGTACCCAGTCT
>CABYBM010000028.1 GCA_902517175.1 uncultured Pelagibacteraceae bacterium
AAATATAAAAGACACAATTGAAGCAATAAATTTTTCATCTACTGAATTTTGATCATACTTTATTAAAAAAACTCCTTTTGGATAAATAATTTTTTTAAGTTGATTTAATATGAAAAGGTAGAGAATTTGAATCCTAAATATTTTAATTCCACATGTAGTCGATCCTGCACATCCACCAATAAACATTAACGCAAGAAAAATAGTTATTGGAAAACTACCCCAACTATCAAATTCAGCATTTACATAACCAGTGCCGGTTAAAATAGAAATAGTATTGAAAAATATTGATCTAAATGAAAAGTTTTCATTATTAGTTAAAAATAAATAAAAACTCAGAATAATTATCGATAAAATTATTATTTTTAAAAAAGATCTTATTTGACCATCACTTATAAATATTTTTTTGTTTCCATTTAAAAACTTAATGTAAGCAATAAAGGGAACACTTCCTAAAATAATAAATATCATAGAGGAAATCTCAATATAAACGCTATTAAAATAACCTATAGATTGGTTATAATTTGAGAACCCACCTGTTGCTATTGTAGTCATTGAATGGGTTAAGCTATCAAATTTTCCCATTCCAAAAATCCAGTAACTAATAGCACAAACTGCTGTTAAAGCAGAATAAATATATATAAGCCTTAAAGCAATTTCTTTAGATTTTGGAAGTATTTTTTCTGATGAGTCATTGCTGGAGATTTTAAATAATTGCATTCCTCCAACGTTCATTATCGGCATAAGAGTTATAGCCATTACAATTATACCTATACCTCCTAACCATTGTAAAATAGCTCTCCATAAAAGAATACCTTTAGGGGCATTTTCCAAATTAGATATGATAGTTGAGCCTGTAGTGGTAATTCCTGACATGCTCTCAAAAAAAGCGTCTGTAATTGACATTTCCATAGAAGAAAAAATGAAAGGTAAAGATCCAAAAATTGCAACACTCAACCAAGATAAAGCTGTTAACAAAAAGGCTTGTTGTAAATTAACTTTTCTATCATGATCAATATTAGTTAAAAAAAAAAGTGCTCCAAAAACTATTGTTACAATTGATGCTCCAAAAAAAGATGAGTCAATTTCTGCATAAATAAATTGTACAATTATAGGGACAAACATAGACACCCCCAAGATTATTTGTAAAATTCCAAGTGTAAAAAATACCGTTTTATAATTAGACATTTTGAAAGAACATTATTTTATGGTAAATAAATTTCAACTCTATAAGAATTAATAAAATCACTAATTTGAGATTTTAAAAGAACAATTCATGATTAAAAAAGAAGTTTTAGACAAAACCAGTGCATGGCCTTTTGTAGAAGCCAAAAAAATGATGAGAGAAAGAAAATTGTTCATTGAAAAAAAAGGAAAAATAACATTACAAACTGGATACGGACCAAGCGGCTTACCTCACATAGGTACTTTTGGAGAAGTTGCAAGAACCTCTATGATGGTAAATGCCTTAAAGCAATTGACTGATTTACCTACTGAAATTATAACTTTTTCGGATGACATGGATGGTCTAAGAAAAGTTCCAGAAAATATTCCTAACCAAAATTTGTTAAATGAAAATCTTCATAAACCATTGACTGAGGTTCCAGATCCATTTGGGAAATTTAACAGTTTTGGTGAACATAATAATGAGATGTTAAAGGATTTTTTAAATAGTTTTAACTTTAAATATAGCTTTAAAAGTTCAACGGATTTGTACAAAACTGGATACTTTAACTCAACACTAAAAATAATTTTAGATAATTACGATGGTATAATGAATATTATACTCCCGACCTTAGGTAAAGAACGTCAAAAAACTTACTGTCCATTTTTACCTATATGTCCAGACACTGGGCATGTACTTGAAATACCAGTTGTAGAAATTAATAAAGAAAAATCTCAAATAATTTTCGACAATAAAGGTAAAAAACTTGAAAAAAGTATTCTTGATGGAAACTGTAAACTTCAATGGAAGGTTGACTGGGCTATGAGGTGGTATGCTCTTGATATTGACTTTGAGATGTATGGTAAAGATTTAATTGAAAGTGCAATATTATCTACAAAAATTATCAACTTACTTGGTAAAAAAAATCCCTCAGGCTTTGCATATGAGTTATTTTTAGATGAAAAAGGTGAAAAGATTTCTAAATCGAAGGGAAATGGAATTACTATCGATCAATGGTTGAAGTATGCATCTCCTGAAAGTTTATCTTTATATATGTATCAAAACCCGAAAAGAGCAAAAAAATTATATAAGGAAATTGTTCCAAAGGCTGTAGATGAATATTTAGACAATATTGAAAAATCTAAAAAACAAACAGATCAGCAACTGATAATGAATCCGGTCTGGCATGTTCATGAAGGTAAAATCCCGACTGAAGAAATGATTATGACTTTTTCCATGTTGCTTAATTTGGTTGAAACAAGTAATGCAGATAGCAAGAATTTACTTTGGAAATTTGTTAAAAAATATAAACCAAATATCCAAGAAGAAAACTTTCCAATCTTTGATGGATTAGTTGGATATGCAATTAAATATTTTAATGACGTAATCAAGTCACAAAAAAAATATAAAAAACCAAGTGAAAGCGAAAAAAAAGCTCTTCTAGCTTTAATTAAAACTTTAGAAACATGTAATGATGGAATGTCACCTGAAGAAATCCAAACTTTAATTTATTCAGCTGGTAAAGAAAATGGTTATGCTGATAAACTAAGAGACTGGTTTAAATTAATTTATGAGGTTGTTTTTGGTGATGAAAACGGCCCAAGAATGGGTTTTTTCATAAGTTTTTTTGGTGTAAACGAAACTAAAGAGCTTATAACGAATAAATTAAAATAATGTTTTCAAATTTAAGATCTTTAATATTTAAAATAGATCCTGAAAGAGCTCACTTTTTAGCAATACAGTCACTTAAACTCAACCTAGTTTCCAATATCTTTGATGAACATAAAAATGATCCTATTTTCAAGACAAAAATTTTTAACAAAGAATTAAATAATCCTATCGGGATAGCGGCAGGTTTTGATAAGAATGCCGAGGTCTACAACCCTTTATTTAAGTTGGGATTTGGATTAGTAGAAGTTGGCACAATCACGCCTTTAAAACAATATGGGAATAGTAAACCAAGAGTTTTTAGATTAGTAGAAGACCAAGCACTTATAAACAGATTGGGCTTTAACAATCACGGTTCAGATATTGTATTAAATAGGATTAAATCAAACAATAAACTAGGCGTATTAGGAATTAATGTTGGCCCCAATAAAGACTCTGATAATCGAATAAATGACTATTTAATAGGAATTGAAAAATTCTATGAAGTTGCAGATTATATTACCATTAATATTTCTTCACCAAATACTGAAAACTTAAGAAATTTTCACGATGAAGGCAAATTGCAAGATTTACTTAAATCTATTTCAGAGAAGAAAAAAAATTTAGATACAAATATTCCAATAGTGGTAAAAATTTCACCTGATATAGATGAAAACCAGATCAATCTAATTTCAGAAATTCTTTTAGAAAATGATATAAGTGGAATAATTATTTCAAATACCTCAGAAGTATCAAGAGATATTTTAAAAAATATTCAAAGACATCAAAAAGGAGGATTGTCTGGAAAACCTATTGAGAAAAAATCAAATTTATTAATAAACAAGTTTTATAATCTATTAAAAGGTAAAATTAAGATTATTGGGGTAGGAGGAGTAGACTCAGGACAATCAGCTTACGAAAAGTTTTTACTAGGTGCAGACTATATTCAACTATATACAGGAATGGTGTTTCAAGGTCCAAATATCGCTAGTATTATTAAAAAAGATCTAAAAGAATTATTGATTAGAGACGGTGTTAAAAATTTTAGCGAAATTATAGGAAATAAAACTCTTTCTTAATTCTATTAAACTTGACGCCACCAACATCTAACCTTATATAGGCACTATTATTATGTCAAAAAAATGTGAACTTACCGGAAAAATTCCAATGAAAGGTCATAACGTTAGTCACGCTAACAACAAGACCAAGAGAAGATTTTTGCCTAATCTTAAGAAAGTAAAGTTTACTAGCGAGCTAATGAAAAGAAGCTTAAAATTAACAGTGAGTAATGCTGGAGTTAGATCAGTTGATAAAAAAGGTAGTTTTGACGAATATCTTAAAACTGTAAAAAATAAAAACTTATCTCCAAGACTTAAAAAATTAAAAAAAGGTATTCTAATTAAATCCCCATTTAAGAAAAAACTTTTGGCTAAATCTGCATAATGAATAAATTATTCCTATTTCTCTCATTTTTAATGGGAGTGGTTGTTTTATCATCAAATTATTTAGTCCAATTCCCAATTAAATACTATGGACTAGAGGAGATATTAACATATGGAGCATTTAGTTATCCAATAGCTTTTTTAATAACTGACTTAGCGAACAGATCTTATGGAAAATTAGTTGCAAGAAAAATTGTTTATGTTGGTTTTGCAATAGGAATTAGTTTTACTCTTATATTCTCAACTAATTTTGCAGATTTAATTTCAGTAAGAATTGCAATTGGATCTGGAACAGCCTTTTTAGTCGCTCAACTATTAGATGTCCAAATATTTGATCAATTAAGAAAAAGAAAGTGGTTTATTGCTCCTTTAACATCTTCTCTAATTGGATCTACGATCGATACATTTTTATTTTTTTCAATATCTTTTTATGCAACAGGTATTCCTTGGGTTACCTTATCTTTAGGAGATTTAGCAGTTAAGATAATTGTTGCTCTTGTTATGTTGATCCCTTTTAGATTATTATTAGGAACATTTAAGGCAATTAAAGCTTAATACAAAAATTTATAACTTAAAATTTTATAAGCCAACTTAGCAACAAGAAAGTTAAATGAATTAAAACCTTTTATAGGCGATAATTCGTTAATGTCAGCCCCAACAATTTTGGAATTTTTTGCAGCAATTTTTATTATGTTTAAAGTTTCGTCCCATAACAATCCGCCTGGTTCTGGAGTTCCAGTTGCCGGCATAATACTAGAATCAAGTCCATCAACATCAAAAGTTAAGTAGACTTTTTTATTTTTAATCAATTTTTTAAATTTGTTAAGATCCCATTTTATTTTATCCTTAGCCCAAAAAATTTTTATTCTAGAAGAATTTTTCTTTAAAAATGGAATTTCACTTTTAGAAATATTTCTGATTCCAAATGAAATTAATGAAACATTTGAATAATCTAAACATCTTTTTATAGCTGATGCATGTGAGAATTTTTCACCATTATAACTTTCTCGTAAATCTGCATGGGCATCAAAGTGCAAAAGACAAATATCCTTATATTTTTTTGTAAATGGAACAATACATCCAGGTGTGATTGAGTGTTCTCCACCAAAAGTCATTGGAAAAAGTTTTTTATCTATAATTTCTTGATTTATTTTTGACATTTTACTTAATGCCTTTTTAATATTTTTATCTATT
>CABYBM010000029.1 GCA_902517175.1 uncultured Pelagibacteraceae bacterium
TGTGACAAGTATTTGAGATATTGATTTGTTTTTTTCATAATTTTTGATTAGCGGTACAATACTTAAAATTTCACCTACACTTGCGCCGTGAAACCAAATAAGCTTCCCTCTATTTCGTTTTTTTGATGAAAAACCAAATTTTTCTTTATATCTTTTTTTATCTTCTTTATTTTTTAAAATTCTATAAAAAAGTAATATTGGAGAGAGTATAATGATAATTAAAATTATTGTATGATATAAAAATAACATTTCTACTTTTGTATCTGTTTTTCATAAAAACTTCTGTATAATTCAGACTTATTTATAAGCTCTTCATGTTTACCACTTTCTATTACCTGTCCCGAGTCAATTAAATAAATATTATTCGAATTTAAAATTGTTGATAATCGGTGTGCTATTACTATTGTAGTCTTATTTTTTGTTAAAATATCCAACGCTTCTTGGATTTTAGTTTCAGTTTCAGAATCTAAAGATGAAGTTGCTTCATCAAGTAGTATTATAGAACTTTTTTTAAGCATAGCTCTTGCAATTGATAGTCTTTGTTTTTCACCTCCTGATAATCTAACACCGTCTTCTCCAATTAATGTTTCGTATTTATTTGGGAGTTTATTTATAAATTCTTCACAAAATGATAAATTTGCTACATGATAAATTTCATCGTCCGTAGCATTTTCTCTGCCATATTTAATATTATTTTTAATTGTATCATCAAATAAGGTAGTTTCTTGGCTCACCATTGAAATTTGTTCTCTGAGTGATTTGATAGTTATTTTTTGTATAGATTGATCATCAATAACTATTTCTCCAGACTGTATGTCATAAAATCTTGGAATTAAATTCATAATCGTTGATTTCCCTGATCCGCTATGGCCCACCAAAGATGTCATTTTTCCGCCATCAAATTTTAAATTTATTGAATTAAGTGTCTTGCCCTCTTTAGTTTCATATGAAAAATTCACATTTTGAAATTTGATACTTGAATTTTTAATTTTAATTGGGAACGCGTTAGAAGAGTCAGTAATTTTACCTATTTGATCTATAATTGGCAAAATTCTTGATGCAGCAGAAAGACCTTGGTTTAAAACCATATTGATTGTAGATAAAGATCTTACTGGCTGATATGCTAACATCATTGCTGCAAGAAATGAAAAAAAATTATTAATTTCTAGCTCACCATTTGACATCAATATGCCCGAATAAAAAATCAAAACTGCTATCATTATTCCAGTTAATGTTTCCATTACTGGAGACATTCTTACGAATACAGTTTGTATTTTTTGATTTTTTTCTTTCAATTCTGATAAATAACCATCAGCTCTTTTTTTTTCGTACTCTTCTTTTTGAAAAATTTTTATTAACTTATGATTTTTAAATAGTTCAACTAGATAAGTTGTTAAAAAACCAGATTTCTGTTGAGCTTCAGTTGTAACTTTCCCAATTCTTTTACCTAAGGTTTTTGCAAAAAAACCAGCTAGAGGTATCATGATAATTGATATCAGAGCTAATTTCCAATTTTGAAAAAACATTACAAACAACAGGCAAATTAAAGTTAAAGAATCTTTAAATACCGCCAATATTGCGTTGCTTAGTAAATTTGTAATATGTGTTACATCGTAAGTAAGATTAGAAATAAATTTTCCAGAGTGTTTCTTGTCAATTATTTGTGTGTCAGTTCCTACTAAATTGTTTACCATATCAATCTGTAGTTTTTTTTTAATAGACTCACCAACACCTATCATTGTTGCCTTCGCAAAGTATAAAGATATACCTTTTGTAGCAAAAGCAAATATAATCATTAAAGGAATAAAAATTAATAGTGATCGATCTTTTTCAATGAAAAGTTTTTTTATAGCAGGGTCTAAAAGCCAAGCAATTGAGGATGTACTTCCAGCGACCAGTATTGAAAAAAAAGCAGATAAAATAATTTTATTCAAATATTTTTTTGAATAATCCCTATATAGTCTCTTATAGATATCAGATTTATTCATTATAGGTTTTTAATAATTATAAGATTTAGAAAAATAATTAGTCCAAAAAAATTATTACTTTTAAAAGCCTTTAAACAACTCGATGGGTCATTTAAATTAAATATTTTCATTTGATAAATAATTAAGTGTGCAAAAGGAATAATTGTTAATAAGTAGTAACTAGAATGAAAATCCATTTTGTATCCCCCAAAAAGAAAGAGGATTAATAAAAAGCTGTAACATGTTAATAAAAATTTTTTTACATTCCCTTTAAATTTTATTGAAGTTGATTTTAATCCTATTATTTCGTCATCTTTTATGTCCTGGTATCCATAAATTGTATCATACCCCAGTGTCCAAAATATGGCTCCAAGATAAAAAAGAATTGGCACAATGCTTATTTCTCCTTTTATTGCAGTCCATCCAAGTATTAATCCATAATTAAAAGTTACTCCTAAAAATAATTGTGGCCAATAAGTAAATCTCTTCATTAATGGGTAAGTAAATGCAAGAGGCATTGATCCAAAAGCAAGAATTATCGTAATCAAATTAAAATTTAACAAAACTATAAGTGCAAAGAAACAAAGTATTACAGCATAAAATATAGCTAGTTTAATTGAAATATTACCAGAGGCAATTGGACGATTTTTTGTTCGTGAAACTTTTGCATCATATTCTTTGTCCAGGATATCGTTCACTATACACCCCGCAGACCGCATGAAGACTGAGCCTAAAAAAAAAAGAATTAAATAAAAAAAGTACATACTTAAACTTAAGGAAAAATCGTATGCTAAAGTTAATCCCCAAGCACATGGCCAAAATAGAAGCATAAAACCAATAGGTTTTTTTAATCTTGTAAGTTCGATAAATAGGTTTAATTGGTTCATAATTTACTTGTAAATAACAAAGCCTAGTTTCATAATCAAATTGATTCGTATGAATATAGACTATACCGTTACAGCATTAATGTTTCCTGCAATACCTTTGTTAATGGGTGTTTACAGTAATAGGTTTCACACATTGAGTGCTTTAATTAGAAAAATTCATGATGCTCATGTTTTTGAAAAACACACTCCACCCGAATGGAAAGCACAATTTATCAATCTTAATAAAAGAATAAGTCTTTTAAAATTCTCAATGGTATTTGCTGCCTTTGGCTTTTTATTTAATATGTTAACTGTTTTTGGACTTTATTTGAGTGAAATCTTCATTGCCAGAATTATTTTTGGATCATGTTGTTTATCAATGATTATATCTATAATTTTTTTTATAGTTGAAATTCAAGTATCAACTAATGCTTTGAAACTTCACATGTCAGACATGGATATCTACGAGTAGGTATTTGTTTAAGGTTTTATAACGGCTGGCCCAGTGAGCAATCTACCTTCTAAATCTTCGTGAGCTTGTTTAACTTCATCAAGTGAATATTTTTTTGAAATTTCAATTTTAAACTTGCCAGACAAAACAGCATTAAAAACTTTTTTTGCTGACTCTAATAATTCTTCTCGTTCAATAGTGTAATGAGCTATTGAAGGACGTGTAAAAAATAAACCTTTAGCGTTAATATGTTTTTTTACATCAATTGTGTCTACATAACCAGATGCATTTCCAAAAGCTACCATCATCCCTCTGATTTTCAGTACATTGATTGAACCTTCAAAAGTTTTTAAACCTACACCATCATAGACAACATCTATTCCATTTTTTCCAACAATTTTTTCAACTTCTTCTACAAAGTCTTTATCAGTATAATTAATTACATGGTGACAACCGTTTTTTTTTGCAATTTCCTCTTTTTCTTTAGATCCAACAGTACCAATAATTACTGCACCAATAGAATTGGCCCAAGGACACAGTATTTGTCCTAGTGCTCCAGCTGCTGCATGGTAAAGAACTTTGTCTCCTTTCTTTAATGGATATGCTCTGTGTAATAAATACTCTGCTGTAATTCCTTTTAATGTAACACATGACGCAACCTCGTCTGAAACTCCATCTGGAACTGGCACAAGTTTATTTTCTGGCATAATATGTTTTTCTGAATATGCACCAATAGGCATAGATGCATGGGAAACTCTATCTCCTACTTTAAATAATTTAACCTGAGGACCTACTTCTTCAACTACACCGCAGGCTTCAAGGCCAATTCCGCTAGGAAGTGGAATAGGATAGAGCCCTGTTCGGTGATATGTATCAATATAATTTATACCAATAGATAAGTTTTTAATTAAGACTTCATTGGATTTAGGTTTGCCAATTTCAACATTTTCAACTTTTAGTACATCAGGACTTCCAAATTTTTCTATTTTTACAGCTTTCATAATTTATTTTACAAATGTACCACTATGATAATCCTGAACTGCTTGCAAGATTTCTGCTTTAGTATTCATCACAAATGGACCACCTCTTGCTATTTCCTCATTAATAGGCTTGCCTGAAACCACCAAGAACTTAGCATTTGATTTAGCTTTCACTGTTAAATCTTCACCACGAGTTAAGAGTATTAAAGTACTATCTTTAACATCATCGTGTTTATTTTTTCCAATTTCAATTTCACCATTTATTAGATAAATAAAAGTGTTATGAGTTGAAGGTAATTTATAGTTAAATAATTTATCTTTGGTCAGCTCAATATCAAAATAGATTGGCTCAACATTATGACCTTTAACAGGGCCTTCAGCATTTTCAAAATTTCCAGCTATAACTTTAACCTGTTTCTCTTTATCTTTATGAACACTCATTTTATCTGAATCTATGTAAATATATTCAGGCTTACTCATCTTTAATTTAGCAGGCATATTAATCCATAATTGAAATCCATGAAGTTTACCTTCTTTCATAGCGGGCATTTCAGAATGAATTATTCCACTTCCGGTTTTCATCCACTGAACATCTCCTGCTGTCATTCTTCCTTCACCCCCAGTGCTATCTTTATGCTCAAAATCTCCAGCTAACATATAGGTTACTGTTTCAATTCCTCGATGAGGATGGGGTGGAAAACCAGCAATGTAATCCTCACTATTCTCTGA
>CABYBM010000030.1 GCA_902517175.1 uncultured Pelagibacteraceae bacterium
GAAAAAATAATTGATTTATAAAAAATTTTAATTTTATTGCCTATTCTTAAGTGAGCAAATGATATTAGTAGACCAAAAATAAAAATTATTTGTAAATTAAAGTTTTGAATATTTAACCCTTGTAAAGTTGCTAATATTTTCCATATTG
Organism: uncultured Pelagibacteraceae bacterium; assembly: GCA_902517175.1. GTDB lineage: Bacteria > Pseudomonadota > Alphaproteobacteria > Pelagibacterales > Pelagibacteraceae > Pelagibacter. The sequence goes on from CABYBM010000030.1 coordinate 149, forward strand.
AAACTAAGAAAATTAAAAAAAATGAAGATATTAATGCAAATAAAATTAAATTTTTAGTTTTCATCTACTCTCTTTCCTAAAAGCTTGAAGTAAAAAAACATAAACAATAAAAGTAAAACGACTATTACTATTGAAACAGCCGATCCCATTCCAATATCAGATATTGCAAAACCTTGCTGATAAACATTAATTGGTAAAGTTCTGGTACCTGAGGCACCACCAGTAAGTAAGAAAACATCTTCAAACTTATTAAAATTCCAAATAAATCTTATCATAAATAAAATCGATATTACCGCTGTAATTTGAGGGAGTGTTATTTTAAAAAACTTTTGAAACGGGCTTGCCCCATCTACATCAGCCGCTTCATATAACTCTTTTGGAATTGCCTGAAGTCTTGCAAGAATAAATAAAAAAGCTAAAGGAAAATATCTCCAAATTTCAAACATAATTACTGTTGTTAGAGCTAGTCTTAGTTTAAAGTCAAAACCTAAAATATTAATATCAATGTATTTTTGTCCAAGTAGGTTTATTGGTGTCTCTATAACCTGATAATTTATTAACAAGCTATTTAAAGTTCCGCTATTTGGATCTAATAGAAGTTCCCAAGTGTAAGCTAAAGCCACCACGGGAGCAACATAAGGAAAAAGTAAAACACTCCGCATAAAAGTTCTTCCATAAAATTTTTGATTAACCATTTGAGCCGTTAAAATGCCAAAGATAATTGATCCAACGGTACCAAAAAATGTGTAGTAAAAAGTTGTGAGTAGCAAGTCTATAAACTCATCATCAAATAAAACTTTCTTAAAATTTTTGAGAGTAAATGTGGTGTTTAGCAATACATTATCAGAGGTTCCATTTAACTTAGGTTTTGTTGATTTGAGACTTTTTTTATCTATTTTTGAACCATCATTTGTTCCGAAAACTACTGTAAAATTTTCCCTATATTTTGCTGGCCAATTGCCAAATTCACACTTTACAGTATATTTTTTGTAATCACATCTATTGTCTAAATCTATAATTTCAAAATTTTTTGGGAATTTATCTTGAAATGTAACATCTCTGACTTCTTGAAGTAAGGAGCTATTTCTTAATTTATATAAAATCTTAATTTTTGAGTGATCTTCTGAGATAGATTTAACAATTTTTTTAGCTCTAGGTTCTGGAATTCTAATATCTTTTAATTCAACTTCTTTAAAACTAATCCAAACATTTGCAAAAATAGGAAATAAAATTATTGCAAAAACTAGAGCAACTGCAGGTAAAGTTAAAATATATGCAGTTTTTTTTTCAGTATTAGCTAAAGTATCTTTCATAAAAAAAAGCGGATAAGTAATCTTATCCGCTTTTTTAATTAATTTAAATTTCTAGAATTTAGCTAGTGCTTTGTTAATCATATCAACAGCCTCATCTACGTCAATTTGGTCGTCAATATAAAGTCTAGTGATTCTATTTATAAATTGAGAATTAATTACTTTTGATGCTCTTGATAGCTCACCTTCTTTAACTCCCCATCTATTTGCAGTATCTAAACCAGCAACAATGTTATTTATAACATCAGGATCATACAGATCTGACAAAGGAGCTTTTCTATCAACTCCAACTGGCAGTTTACTCCAAGCTTTTGTAAATGCCTCTGGGTCACTTGCATTTCCTCTTCTTACTGGAAATTTACCTTCTGGAGCAATAGATAAAGTACTTGTATATCCTTCATCCATTGAATACATGATAAATTGTTTTGCTTCATCAGTATCCGCATCAGCTGTTATACCAAAGTATCTAACATCTGCCCATGCAGCACCTTTTTTATTACTTGGTCCACTAAAATTAGTTATGAAACCAGTTTTAGATGCTAGTTCAGGTGATGTTGGATCACTATTTATTGTTGGTGGAGCTGAGTCTCTTAAACCTGCAAGCTCATCCATAATGAATGGAGACCAAATAATCATTGGTGTCTTTCCAGCAAAATAAAGTGCTCTTGATTGTTTCCAGTAAAGTTCACCGGGAGGACTAGCTTTTGCTATGACTTTATAAAACTCTAATGCCTCTTTTAATTTTTTACCTTGCTTTTTAATTCCACCTTTTTTAACAATGTTAACTCCATTTGCTAAAAGAACATGTTCTAGAACTTGACTCATGAAATTTTCATCAGTTTTAGTTGCAGCTACAAACCCAAACATTCCATTTGTTTTTGAGAGTTTTTCAACAGCTTTTACAATGTTAGCATAACTTGTTGGTGGTTCTAATTCAGCATTATCAAAAAGATCTTTTCTATAAACAACCATTTGCGTCCATCCATCAACTGGTACAGCAGCAATTTTTGATCCTGACTTAGCCATATTTAAAGCGCCTGGTGCAAAAGTATTTTTACCAAGTTCTTTTACAACATCGTTATTTGCATCAACATCTAAAATACCTGCTTCTGCCCAAGGTAACACATATTGTAAAGTGTGATAAATCACGTCTGGTAAATCACCAGCTGCCGCAGCGGCAGTTGCTCTAGTACCTAATTCCTTTTCTTCAATTGGAATTACATCAACCTTAATACCTGTCTTAGCTTCAAAAGCTTTAGCCATTTCCTCTTGCTTAGCCATTCGAGCAGGCTGGACTTCTGTAGTCCAAAATTTAATATCTGCATAAACAACATTTGTAATGAATAATGAAATTAAGCAAAATATTTTAACTATATTTTTCATTTCTCCTCCTGAGATTTTTTTTAAAAAAATTACTATATTTGACAGCATGTCGCAAATGTTTGGTAAAAATTAAATACTATCAATTTATAGTTGAATTATAATTTTTACTTTTTTTAAAAACGCTATAGATAACGTTTGTTATCTTCATTAACAGCTTTTTCTAATCTTACTAGAAAATCTGGTATAGCACTTTTTACTCTACTCCATGTGGGTATAAAAGGTGCATCCATTGGGTTTAGATAAAAATCCTCACCAGCTCGAATGATATTACTTGAAAATAATTCAACTGCTTTTTCTTCTGTATGTGAGTCAAATTTTAGACCATTCATTTCAGCATCAGCTCTGTAAGCATCTATAAGATCTAATGCAGATCTGTAATATGTTGCTTTCAAAGATCTTAATTGTTCTCTACTAAATGAATGACCTTGTGTTGCTAATTTTTTAATAAAAGTTTTTATAATATCTATAGACATTCTTGATAAACCTTTTTTTTCATCATCTAGAGATAAATCTTGGTGTTTATGATCATAAGTATCTGCTAGATCTACTTGACAAATATTTTGTGGTGAAAAATTCCTTTGCATTTCTGACAAAATTCCAATTTCAATACCCCAGTCTGAAGAAATTCTAAGTTCTGGTAAAATATTTCTCCTAAAAGAAAATTCGCCAGCTAATGGGTATTTAAAAGATTTCATAAAATCTAAATAGTCACTTTTACCGATAGTTTTTTCTAAAGCATTCAATAAAGGAAACACTAATAGTCTTGCTACACGTCCATTCATCTTGTTGTCAGCTACTCTTGGATAAAAGCCTTTACAAAACTCAAAGTTAAAAAGGGGGTTTACAACCGGGTAAAATAATTTTGCTAACATTCTTCTGTCATAAGTTTTGATATCACAATCATGTAACGCAACAGATCTTGCACTATCTCTTGCAATAGACATTCCAATGCAATACCAAACGTTTCTTCCTTTGCCATGTTCATTTGGAGCCAAACCTTTTTTTTGTAATTCTTTATCTAATTTTTTTAAATTAGGTCCATCATTCCAAAGGATTGTAAAAGGAGTTTCTAATTTTTCAAAAAAAGTCCAAGCTTTCCTTGCTTCGGTCTCGCTTGCTTTATCTAAGCCTATGATTATATGATGTATGTAATTTGTTTTACTAATCTCTTTTACAATATTAGGTAATGCATCACCTTTTAACTCTGAATAAAGACATGGTAAAATAAGCTCCATCTTTCTCTCTTTAGAAAAACCTAAAAGCTCCTTTTCTATTTGCTCTAAAGATTTTGTTCCAAAATCATGAAGTGTAGAAATAATACCATTCTGGGAAAAATCACTCATAATGGACTTTAGTAATTTTTATTTATTTTAACCAGAGCCATTTTGATCACATCTGCCCAGCCTTCAGGTGATGGCTTATTGGAGATAATTAAATTATTAATAGGGATTTGATCTAATGTAAATTTATCATTAAAGACAAGACAAGGAAAATCACTAATTTTAAGCATATCTAAATCGTTGTAATTATCTCCAACTGCTATTGTTTTTACATTTTTGTTATTTTTTTTAAAAAATCTTACAAATACTTGAAGTGCTTTAGCTTTATTTACTTTATCAGTTAAATTAATAACTCTCCCACCTTCCTGTAAAGCTAAACCTTTTTTTTTGACGATTTTGAATAACTCATTTTTTTCACTTTTAATTCCATCAAATATAAAAGGAATTGTATATTTACGATCTAAAGCCATTTTTAGTTTTTCACCTTCTAAACCAAAAATTAAGCTTTGTTTTTTCTTGTCCATTTCAGATAACCATTTACATTTATTTTGTAAATTTATTGGCACTATCTTTTCAAAAATTTTTATAAGATTATGCTTTTCTCTACTTAGAATTAAATCTTTAGGTAAATTAGAGTTTAGCAAATCTAAACCTTTTATAACTGCACCATTTTCAGCAATATGAGGTAAACTCGATCCAAGCTCATTATTAAATTCTAAAATCTCTTTTTCGGTTTTACTTGTATTAGGTATTATAAAAA
>CABYBM010000031.1 GCA_902517175.1 uncultured Pelagibacteraceae bacterium
GCCACTCAATCGCTGTGGAACTTAATTACGAATAAAAATATTTTAAATGTAGTTGAAAAGATTTTAGGTAAAGAAATAATGTCTAACCCTGTGCAAAATACAAGAATTAAGCAACCAGAAAAAAAATTGCCAAAAAGTTCTGTGCATGATGGATTAAGTGGAAGAACACCATGGCATCAAGATGCAGCTGTTCTAAATTCCAAAGGACAAAAGTTAACTGAAATGGTCACTGTTTGGATACCTTTTACTAAAACTACAAAAAAAAATGGCTGTATGATTACAGTCAAAGAAATTAATAAAATGGGATTATTAAATCATGTACCAGGATATAGAGGCCAAGTTGAATTAAAAAATAGCAAATTATTAGATAAAATGAAACATATCCCTTTAGAAGCAGATGTAGGCGACATTATTCTTTTACACAAACATTCAATACATTGCTCATTACCAAATAGATCAAATGATTTTAGAATAAGTGCCGACCTTAGATATAATGTTGCTGGACAACCGTCTGGTAGAGAGCCGCTTCCAAACTTTTATGTTAGAAGTAAAAATAAAAATAATATTAAAATTCAAAATTTTAAACAGTGGTTAACACTTTGGGAAAAAGCTAAAGAAAAATGTATACCAAGAAAATATGCATTTAAATATCCACTCCCTACTTTCAAAAATAATAAAAGAGACCTTTCGAATTTAATTAACTCTTAATTAAATATTTTATAAAATAAATATAGGTGTATAAGTGAATATGAAAAAAATTCTTGTTATACAGCCTATTCATGAAGAAGGTATCAATCTTTTAAAAGATAATTCAGATTTTGAATATGAGATTGTGGATAATATTGACACAGAATTTCTAAAATCAAAAATTAAAGACTGTGATGGTATTTCAATTCGTACCGCTAAACTTAGTGGGGATGTAATTGAAGCTGCTAATAATCTTAAAATTATTTCAAGACATGGCGTTGGATATGACAATATCGATTTAGAGGTTTCAAAAAAAAAGGATATTACTTTAGCCATTACAGCAACTGCAAATGCAGTGGCGGTAGCTGAACATGTAATGTTCATGATTTTAAATATTTCTAAAAGAGGTAGTATGTATGATGACACTGTAAAAAGTGGAAAATTTAATGAAAGAAACAAATTACTTAAAACGGTAGAGCTTTGGAATAAAAATATTTTAATTGCAGGATTTGGTAGAATAGGACAAGCCTTAATTAAAAGGTGTCTCGGTTTTGAAATGAATGTTTTTGTTTTTGATCCTTTTGTTTCTAAAGAATTTATAGAAAAACGTGGCGGTACAAAAGTGGATAATTTAAGCGAAACCTCAAAAGATATGGATGCAATATCACTTCACATTCCCTTGAATGATGAAACAAAAAATATAATTAATTATGAATTACTTAAATCTATGAAAAAGAATTGCATTATAATCAATGCCGCCAGAGGAGGTATTGTAAACGAAGTTGATTTAGATAGAGCTTTAAACGAAAATTTAATCTTTGGTGCTGGTTTGGATGTATTTGAAACTGAACCTCCTGCTGAAAACAATCCTCTTTTAAAAAATAAGAAAGTTTTTTTGAGTCCACATACTGCAGCTTTCACAGAAGAATGTATGACAAGAATGGGTAAAGAAACTATTCAAAATATATTTGATTTTTTTGACGGTAATTTAGAAAATTCAAAAAAAGTAAAACTATAAAGCTATTTTAAGATCAATATCTGCACACACCTCAGATAAATATTTGAAACCTTTTTTTGCATATTCTAAAGGATTTGCTTTAGCTGGATCTTGTTCTGCTTCTACAACTAACCAGCCCTTATAATCAATATTTTTTAAATATTTCAATAAAGGTTTATAATCAATGCATCCGTCTCCAGGTACAGTAAAAGCCCCCTCTAAAAACGCTTCTCTAAAACTCCAATCTTTTTGAAGAGATTTATTTAAAATATCTTCTCTCATGTCCTTACAGTGAATATGAATGATTCTGTCTTTATAATCTTCTGCTATTTTTACAGAATTACCTTTGGCAAATAGCATGTGACCAGTATCTAGTATTAATTTGACTTGGTCACTTGTGTTATCTAACAGTCTTTTTGTGTCGTCTTCTGTTTCGATCACTGTGCCCATGTGATGATGATAAGCCAAAGGCATATCTTGGTCTTCTAAATATTTTCCCATCTCAGAGATTTTTTTACAATATTCATTCCATTCATCTTTGTTCATTTGTGGTCTACTGGATAAGGGTCTATTTGGGTCTCCAGCAATAGAGTCTGATACTTCAGCAAATACAATACATGGTGCTTGACAATCTTGAAAAAGTTTTAGTTGCTCTTGAATTAATATAATTTCATCTTTTACAGAATTTTTTCTCAAATTTGCACTGTACCAGCCTGAACATAACTTTAGTTTATATTTTTGTAACAATGGAATGAGTTCCTCTGATTTTTTTGGAAATTTCCCTCCAGACTCTATTCCAGAAAAACCTGCTTCACTTGCTTCTGATAAACACTGTTCCAAAGGTGTTTCACCACCAAGTTCAGGCATGTCGTCATTGCTCCATGCTATTGGTGCTATTCCTAATTTTACTGACATAATACTTATATTTGTTATGATATATAAAATCATAATCTAATGAATACAAATAAATTATCCTTAGGTATTGTTGGTGGAGGTCCAAAATCTTGGATAGGTCATGTCCATCGAATTTCTGCAAGATTTGATGACAAGTACGAAATAGTAGCTGGTGTATTCTCAAGAAATGCAAAATTATCAATTAACTTTGGAAAAACTTTAGGTATCTCTAAAGATAGATGCTATTCAACTTTTAAAGAGATGGCTTTGAAAGAGTCAGAAAGAAATGACGGTATTCAAGTAGTCTCGATAATGACGCCCCCATCAAGTCATCAAATTATTGCTGAAAAATTTATTGAAAAAAATATCAATATTATCTCGGATAAACCATTTGCTGGTAATCTAGATCAAGCCAAAAAACTTTATAAAAAAATAAAATCAAATAAAAAAATTAAATATGCTTTAACTCATAACTACTCAGCTTACCCAATGGTTAGAGAAGCTAAAGTTTTAATAGAAAAAGGTAAAATTGGAAAAATTGAATATGTGAATGTTGAATATATCCAGGATTGGTCTGGTGGAACAAAAATTAATGTAAGAAATGCCAAAAAAAAACTAAAATGGAAAATAGATAATAAAATAGTCGGTGCATCTGCTGTTCTTAATGAAATTGGAACTCATGCTTACCATTTAGCTACATATATTTCAGGATTAAAAGGAGAAAAAATTTTTGCTGATATTAAACAAATTTCAAAAAAAATAAAAATGGATGATAATGCACAAGTAATGATTAATTTTACAAACGGTGCAAAAGGTATGTTTTGGACAAGCGTCATGGCTAAAGGTGGAGTTTATGGTCTTAGAATTAGAGTATTTGGTTCTAAAGGAAGCTTAGAGTGGGTTCAAAATGACCCAAATTATCTAAAATTAAATCCAGATAAGGGCGCAGTAAGATACCTTGAAAGAGGTTTTCATAATGCTGAGCTTTCAAAAAAATTCTCTAGAATAAAATTCGGACATCCAGAAGGATATTTAGATGCATTTGCAAATATTTATAGAGAATTTGCTGACTCCTTAAAAAATAAATCAAAAAAAAGATATTTTTATCCAAATGAGGATGAGGGATTGGAAACAGCAAAATTTATAAATGCTTGTAAAGTTTCATCAAAAAATAAAAGATGGGTCAAAATCAAATAAATATTGCATTACTTGGTCTTGGAAGAATAGGCCAAATGCATGCCTTAAATTTAATTAATCATGCAGAATTCAATTTAAAATATACATTTGATATTGATAAAAATTTAAATAACAAATTAGGAAAAAAATATAAGTCAATTCCTATTAATAATCCCAATGTTGCATTCAATGATAAGAGCATTAAATGTATTTTTATAGCCACAAGTACTAAGACACATTTAAATTACATTGATAAAGCAGTTAGAAATAAAAAAGTTGTATTCTGTGAAAAACCATTAGATTTAAGTTTAAAAAAAATTGATCAATACAAAAAAAAACTTTCTAAGTTCAATCCAAAGATACAAATTGGATTTAATAGAAGATATGATGCAGGACATAATTCTTTGAAAAAAAATCTTGTTAATGGAAAAATTGGTAAATTAGAAAAAATAATAATTACCAGTCGGGACCCTGCACCTCCTTCAGCTGATTACTTGAAAAATTCTGGTGGTATTTTTAAAGATATGATGATCCATGACTTTGATTTGGCAAGATTTTATGTGGGCTCAGATGAGTTTAAGCATTTATTTGCAACAGGTGAATACTTTAAAGATAAAAAATTTAAAAAAGTAAAAGATTTAGAATTAGCTACAGTGGTAATGAAAACTAGGAAAGGTGTCCAGTGTGTAATAACAAATTCAAGACATTGTAGTTTTGGTTATGATCAAAGAGTTGAGTTATTTGGTAGTAAAGGGATGGTAATTTCTGAAAATCAAAGAGATTTAGAAACAACATCCTATTTTAAAAATTCAACAGGTAGTAAACGATCTTTTAAAAATTTTTTTATTGAGAGATATTCAGAGGCATTTAAAAACCAATTAAGTGACTTAGCAAGATTTTGTAAAAAAAATATTAAACCACGAGCAAATTTTGAAGATGGAAGAATGTCAGTGATATTGGCTGAAACAGCAAATAAATCTTTAAAAACAAAAAAATTTGAGCTTATTAAATTTTAAAC
>CABYBM010000032.1 GCA_902517175.1 uncultured Pelagibacteraceae bacterium
ATATCAAAGATTGTTACTCTGTTGGAAAAATTACTGCGCGAATGCATTTAGTTACAAAAAAACTAAAACTTTATCGCAAAAACTCAATGGGTATTAAAAATCTTAATCCTTTATTAAAAAGTATTAAATTTAAAGGCAATAAATTTTCAAAAATAGATCTTTTTTTGAAAAATAATTTAAATGATATCAATAAGCATTGGCCAAAAAAATTACCAAACGGCATTATTCATGGAGATTTATTTATTGATAATATCTTTTTCAAAAAAAATAAACTCTCAGGGATTATAGATTTTTACTTTGCTGGAAACGATTATTTTATTTATGAGATTGCAATTTGTATTAATGCTCTATGTTTTGACCTAAAGGGTAAAAAATTTTCAATGAATAAACAAAAAATTAAAAGTTTAATTAAAGGCTATGAAAGTATTAAGAAAATTTCCTCTAGAGAAAAAAATGCTATTAATGTCTTATGCAGAGGGGCAGCTTTGCGTTACTTATTAACTAGACTTTATGATTATTCAAATACTCCTAAAACCGCTTTAATAAAGATAAAAAATCCTAACGAGTATTATCAGAAACTACTTACTCATAATAGCTTAAATTCTTATCAAGATTATTTGCCCAGATGATTAAAATTTATACAGATGGTTCCTGCCTGTCTAATCCAGGAAATGGTGGATGGGCTGCAATAATTAATATCAATGGAGAAATTAAAAAAATTAGTGGAAATGAAAAAAATACGACAAATAACAGAATGGAACTTATGGCTCCAATTAATGCTTTAAAAAATATAAACTCAAAAGATCTAATAGAGATATTTACAGATTCAAAATATGTAAAAAATGGAATTACTGAGTGGATTAATACTTGGGTATTAAATAACTGGAAAACATCAAAAAAAGAGAATGTTAAAAACAAAGATTTATGGCTTGAATTACATAAACTAAACCAATCCTTAAACGTAAAATGGAATTGGGTTAAAGCACATGCCGGAAACCCTCTAAATGAAGAAGTGGATATGTTGGCTAAAAAAGCAGCTAATTTAAATTGATACTAAAAAATTCTCTGCAGCTGACATCTCACAGGTCGCTGTATCTTCCTCAGCTTTTATCTTAGTTGCAATATTATTTTCAACCAGCATAGTATATCTTGCTGATCGCGTTCCTTGACCTCTGTCAAATCTATTAATATCTGCACCAATTAATTTAGTAAATTCACAGTATGGATCTGCTGCCATAAAAATCTTGTCCTCTACCTTTTGACTATCACCCCAAGCTTTCATTACATTTGGATCATTTACTGAAACACAAATAATTTTGGTAATCCCTTTTTTTTTAACAGCTTCAAAATTGTTAACATAACCTGGCAAATGTTTAACGGAGCAAACTTTAGTAAAAGCTCCAGGAACCCCTATAACTATTGTTTTATTATTATTAAACAACTCAGATGTAGATATTTTTTTTGGAGCACCAGTTTCGTCTAAAAAGTAAAATTCTGAATTTGGAATTTTATCTCCCTCTTTAATTTTCATTTAATTTTTCCTAAAATATATTGTTTAATTTCTTTGAGATTATTTTCAACTATAACATAATTTTCTTTCTCATCCAAAATAAACTTTAATTCATTTGGTAAATCAGATTTCAAGTTTATAGCCTTTAAAATTGCATCTGGAAATTTACATGGGTGTGCAGTTGCAAGAACAATATTGTTTCCTTTTAAATCATGTTTATCAAAAGCTCCATACCCTATAGCGGTGTGTGGATCTAAAACCATATTAAATTTTTCATAAATATTTTTTATCACATCTAGTGTTTCCTTCTCACTCATTCTTGCCGATAAAAAATCTTGATTAATTTTTTTTAATTTCTTTTCGTCGATTGTATATTTGGCATTCTGTTTAATATTTTTCATATCAACTAAAGTTTGTGAACTATCATGTTCGTTTAAGTCATAAATTAGTCTCTCAAAATTACTTGCAATTTGAATATCCATACTTGGCGAAATAGTTTCAGAGACATTTTCAGCCTCATATTTACCTTTTGATATAGCTCTATGTAAAATGTCATTTTGATTTGTGGCTACTATTAATTTATTAATTGGAAGACCTAACTTCTTTGCCAAATAACCTGCATATACATCTCCAAAATTTCCAGTTGGTACTGAAAAATTTATTGGTTGCTTGTGATCCTCAACTAAAAAATAACAATAAAAATAATACACACTTTGTGCAATAATTCGGGCCCAATTAATTGAATTAACACCAGACATGTTTATCTGATTAGAAAATTCTTTATCTGAAAACATGGATTTAACTAAATTTTGACAGTCATCGAAGTTGCCTTCTACGGCAATATTGAAAACATTCTCATCTTTTCCAGTTGTCATTAATTTTCTTTGAACAGGTGAAATACGATTATGAGGATGAAGAACAAATATATTCAAGTTTTTTTTCCCTTTAATAGCATCAATAGCAGCTGCACCAGTATCTCCAGATGTTGCAACTACAATATTTATTTTCTCATTTTTATTGTTTAAATAATATTCATAAAAATTACCTAAGAGTTGCATTGCAACATCTTTAAAAGCTAAGGTTGGGCCATGAAATAATTCAAGCACTGAACGGTCACCCACTTTAATAAGATCAATAACATTATCTTTTCTGAAAACTGAGTATGATTTTTCTATTATTTTACTTAACTCACCCTCTGAAGTAAAATTACCAATAAATGGATGAATAATTTTTTTTGCTAGATCTGAATAACTGAGTTTTTTTAAATCACTTATTTCAGACTCTGTATATTTATGTAAAGTCTCTGGGATAAAAAGACCACCATCATCAGCAAGACCTTTAATAAAAACATCCTTAAATTCAAAGTTTTTTGATTTGTCTCTTGTGCTTATATAATTCATTTAGTAATTTTTTTTTCTAAAATATAGATATATCAAAAGAATTGAAATCGCCATTGAAAACCAAGTAATTGCATACTTTCTATGATTGTTTGAAATTTTTGCAGTGATCACTCTTGGTTTTGGAATTTTATAGTTTCCGTTTAAATAAATAATATAATTAGAAAATTTTCTTCCAGTCTTATTAAAAATATCATCTCTATCAAGCGTGAACCAATAATTTTTTTTAATTTCATTTTGGGGCTTAAACATACTTGACTTAGTTTGTAGCATTAAAGTTCCAATTATTTCATTTTGATTGATTTGATTAATTTCTGGTAGATCTTTTTTATCAAAAGGTATCCAGCCTCTATTAATTAAATAGTTTTCATTTTCAATCAATATTGGGTTAACAACTTCAAACCCAGGTTTTCCTTTTTCATTCAAGTGATATAGGTAAATTTGATTTTCAAAATCAATTTGACCTGAAGTTTTTATCCTTAAATAGTTTTTTTTATTAGTTTGAGTTAATTCTACGGGATTATTTTTTAAAGAATTTTCGATTTGGTTTATTAAATCAAGCTTCCAATTAAGTCTATATATTTGCCAGAATCCTAATGAGAGAAGAATAAGAATTATAAACCAAACAAAAACTGAAAATAAAAATTTATTCTTCAAGGGTTATAAATTAACTTCCCCAAATATAAATAGCAGCAAATAAAAATAGCCAAACTACATCAACAAAATGCCAGTACCAAGCAGCTGCTTCAAATCCAAAATGATGGTCTTTAGTAAAGTGACCTAATTTTCCTCGCCACAAACAAACAGCTAAAAATATTGTTCCAACTATTACATGAAATCCATGAAAACCTGTAGCCATATAAAAAACTGCTCCATAAATGTGACCTGAATAGTCAAAAGTAGCATGATGATATTCATACGCTTGCAATAATGTAAAAAAGAATCCAAGTACAACTGTTGCAGTTAGCCCCTGAATAAATCCTTTTCTATCACCCTCTAGCAAAGAATGATGAGACCATGTCACAGTAGTTCCAGATAACAATAATACCAAAGTGTTAATGAGAGGAATATCCCATGGATCAAATGTTTCTATATCTTTTGGTGGCCAAACGTTTCCAACAAATTCATTTGGAAATAGACTAATATCAAAGTAAGCCCAGAACCAAGCAACAAAGAACATTACTTCTGATGCAATAAATAATGTCATTCCATAACGGTGATGAATTTGTACAACAGGTGTATGATGCCCTTGATGTTCTGCTTCAATCACAACATCTCTGAACCACATGTAGGCTCCATAAATAACTAATGCTAGTCCAAGATACATTCCCCATGAAACATCATTATGCATATAAAAAATTGTGCCTATGGCTAATACTAAGCATGAAAAGGATACATAGATAGGCCAAGGACTTGGGTCTACTAAGTGATAGTCGTGTTTTTTTTCAGCTGACATTTTTTCGTGATTATGATTGTTTATAGTAATCTGTCGAGAAAAAAGTATACGACATAGTCACATCCTGTAAATTTTTTACTGTTGGATCATTTACAAGTTCTGGGTCTAAATAAAAAGTCATAACATAAGTTGCTTTTTCTCCAGCTTTCAGCTCCTGCTTTTCAAAACAAAAACAACCTAATTTAC
>CABYBM010000033.1 GCA_902517175.1 uncultured Pelagibacteraceae bacterium
TGTTTAAACCCCAATGCCTCAAAAAAATCCATATCTACAATTGAGGCTCCTGTTGCAACAATGGCATCAACCATATTATATTTAACTAAATCTTTATAAATATTCATACATCCAGCAGCCGATGTTGATCCAGCCAGGGTAAGAAAAATTGTACAATCTTTATCTTTCAACATTTCATTATAAATATTTGCTGCATTAGCAGTCTCTCTAGATACGAAAGACATTTTTTCCATTGATGAGATTATCTTTCTTGAATCAAAGGAGGTGATATCAATATGTTCTACAGGGTTTTTTAAGAAATCTTTTTTACTATTGTGACCCAGATTTTTTTGGTCTGACATTAAGCGACCATATTAGCTTTATTGCTATCTTTATCGTACATGGTCATTATTGGTTTATCTTCAACTTCATAAATCTCATCTGAATAGTAGCCATTGAACTGAGTTCTAAAAGTTAATCCATAAGCCCCAAGCTGACCAAGTTCTATATAATCATTTTCTTTAATATTATTCGGAAGCAAAAAAGGACCTTTCATATAATCCATGCTATCACATGTTGGACCAAAGAAATCAAAAGCAGTTAATTTTTTTGAAATAATTTTATTTGAGTTTTCTTTAATCATCTTTGATGGGTAAACAATATTTGGAGTACCAGCATCGAAAAGAGAACCGTAGGTTCCATCATTTATATAGAGCTTTTGTTTCTTTCTAAGGTTAACTCTAACAATTGTTGATCCACTTTCTGCAACTAAAGCTCTTCCAGGTTCACAAATTATTTTAGGTAATGCATCAAGTTTTAAATTTTCTAGACTTTTTTTAATTTCATTAAAATAATTATTTAATGATTGAGGAATTAAATCAGGGTAGATAGTTGGAAATCCACCTCCTATATTTATATAATCTGGAACTATTTTAGTTTTTTTTATTATATTTCCAATCTCGGTTATACCCTTTGCGTATGAGATTGGATGCATACATTGAGATCCAACATGAAAACTCAAACCAATTTTTTTTGCATGTTGTTTTGCTAATCTAGTTAAACCTATGGCCTCCGATGTTAAAGCTCCAAACTTTTTCGATAAGTCTATTTCTGCATGCTCGTTTGAAACTGCCACTCTTACAAATAATTCCAAATCTTTTGCGTTATTTGTGCTTTCTATAATTTTGATTAATTCATCCTTAGTATCTAATGAAAAAGTTTTAACATTAAAATTAAAATAAGCTTCCTTAATACTTTCTCTGCTTTTTACAGTGTGCATGTATGAGCATTTTGCATTATGACTAAAATTTCTTATGCTTTTTATTTCTTCAATTGATGCAACATCAAATTGATCTATTCCGCTATCTATTATTGTTTTTATTACTTCTGGATTAGGATTTGTCTTTACAGCATACAAAACTGTTCCTGAGAAATTTTTTTTGAAAACTTTTACTGCAGATTCAATTGAACTTTTTCTGATACAATATACTGGTTTTTCAGGTTTCAGTTGATTTACAAGTTCTTCAACCGATTTAAATTTTTGCATTTCTAATGCCTCCAAAAAAAATTTAATAAAAAAAAGTCTTTTAAAATAAAAAAAACTTTAATATTTTCTGGCATATAAAGTAACCATCACTAATGTAAAGCAAATAATTCAGGTCAGTATTGCTTAATAATCATATGTTGAAAAATTTAATTTAGTTACCATATTAGTACTATGAAAGAACAAGCAACTCTTCAAAACCTCAGTGATTTTGAGAATAAATCACTGTTAATTTGTGATGACGACAATCCTTTTAGAGAAAGATTGGCAAGAGCAATGGAAAAGAAGGGTTTTGAGGTTTTTCAAGCAGAGAGTGTACAAAAGGGTGTCGAAGCTGTTAAAGCAAAAAAACCTGGATTTGCTGTAGTAGATTTAAGACTTGGAGATGGAAATGGTCTTGAAGTTGTAAAAGAAATTCAAACCTCAAATAATGATAGTAGAATTATAATGTTAACTGGATATGGAAACATTCCAACAGCAGTTGCGGCTATTAAAGAGGGTGCAATCGATTATCTTGCTAAGCCAGCAGATGCTGAAGATGTTGAAAAAGCTTTATTAGCAGATCCATCAAAAAAAGCTGCACCTCCAGAAAATCCTATGTCAGCAGATAGAGTAAAATGGGAACATATCCATAGAGTTTTTGAGCTTTGCAATAGAAATGTATCTGAAACAGCACGAAGACTTAAAATGCACAGAAGAACTCTCCAAAGAATTCTCTCTAAAAGATCACCTAGATAAATTTTCTAATTTTTATAATTTTCTTAACTAATAGTGCCAAAATGGCAATTTTGAAAATTTCAGCCAACAAAAAAGGTTTAGCTCCTAAAGCTAAAATAGGCTTATCCCATCCGATTAATGTCCCTAACCACAATAATCCTAAAATATATATTGTTGAAGTTGCAAGTATTAGTTTACCCAAAACAACAAAAAAACCATCTTCAAATTTAATCATAGATGATAAATAACATGCTGTTAAGAATCCAATTAAATATCCCATAGTTGGACCAGTGAAATATAAAAGTCCGACACCTTTTTCTGGAGAATTTGAAAAAACTGGTAATCCCACAATTCCTTCAATTAAATACAATCCGATTGTAGCTAATCCAATTTTATAACCTAAGCTAATTCCTAAAAATAAGACTACAAAAGTTTGCATAGTCATAGGGACTGGGTAAAAAGGAATTTTTATTTTTGCAGAAATAGTTAAAGCTATTGAACCAACTACTATAGCTAACAAAGATTTAATTATTTTAGTTTGTGTAAGACTTTTTGTTAATTCCATAAAATTAATAATACTCTTAATTGTTAATATAATCTAGTGATTAGTAGATTAAATTAAAGTTTAGACTATATTAACTATAAAACATTTAATAAATTTTAATGAGTAAAATACAAAAAACTGATCATTTTTATCTTATTGATGGTTCTGGATATATCTTTAGAGCTTATTATGCATTACCACCATTAAGTAGAAAAAGTGACGGACTGCCAACAGGCGCAGTTAGTGGTTTTTGCAGTATGCTTTTTAAACTTTTAGAGGATTCAAAATCAAATCAAAATTTGCAGAAACCAACTCATTTTGCTGTTATTTTTGATTCTGCAAGAAAAACATTTAGAAATGAAATCTATAGTGAATATAAAGCAAACAGATCTGAGGCGCCTGATGACTTGGCACCTCAATTTGAATATATAAGAAAGTCTGTTTTAGCATTTAACCTACCATCTGTAGATTTACCTAATTATGAAGCAGATGATTTGATTGCAACTTACGTCGACCAAATAACAAAAAAAGGAGCAAAGGTCACAATTGTTTCGTCAGATAAAGATTTAATGCAATTATATCAAAAAAATGTCCGTATCTTTGATCCAATGAAAAATAAATTTGTAACTGAAGAAGACATCATTAAAAAGTTTGGGGTTGATGCATCAAAAGTAATAGATGTCCAATCTTTAGCGGGTGATAGTAGTGATAACGTACCAGGTGTACCCGGAATAGGAGTAAAAACTGCTGCTGAACTAATTAATAAATATGGCACTCTAGAAAAATTATTGAAATCAGCTAATGAAATTAAACAAAACAAAAGACGAGAAACTCTCTTAGAAAATAAAGACAAAGCATTAATTAGCAAAAAACTTGTGACATTAGATCATAAATCTCCAATAAAGAGAGAGTTAGATGAGTTTCAGTTAAAAAGTATAGACAAAGATAAATTATATAAATTTTTAAGAGAGATGGAATTTAATAGATTATTAAGTTCTGCTATTTCTGCATATGGAGAGCCAGATTTAACGAGCTCTGTTCCAGAAAATAAAAATATAGAAAAGCAAAGTCCAATTAATAATAAAAATTATTATTTGATTTCTAACGTAGATGAAATAGATGAATGGGTTGAAGAGGCCGAAGAGTTAGGAGAGGTTGCTGTTGACACTGAAACAAATTCTCTAGATCCTCATCAAGCAGAGCTAGTAGGTATCTCGCTTTCTTCAAAAATAGGGAAGGCCTGTTATATTCCAATTGGTCACAAATCATCAAAATGTATCAAAAAGGAAGTTGTTATTAAAAAACTAAAAAAATTATTAGAAGATCCAAGTGTTAAAAAAATTGGTCAAAATATTAAATTTGATTTTATTGTTTTATTTAAACACGGC
>CABYBM010000034.1 GCA_902517175.1 uncultured Pelagibacteraceae bacterium
ATCCAAACATTATTAATAGACTTAACGCTATTAATGATGCACCAAGATAGACCATATAATTTTTTCTTTCCCATATGAGATCAACAAGATGGCCTAAAGGCATTTTTAATGCCCAGGGTATACCTGCCCAAAATCCTAGTCCTGCAAGAAATGCAGCTGATAAATTTAAATAATCTTTAACAAAGAAAGTTCCAACTATTCCAGTTAAACCTGAAATACCAGCAGCCATATAGACCATTAATGGCGGAAGATAAGTCCATTTAAATTCTCTTCCTAAATCTAAGAAAGTGCTATCTAAAAATTTTAATACTTTGTTCATTAGTCACCAAGAACTGGAAAGGCTTGTCTAACTTTTAAGAAATATTTTTGATATTCCATTTTGGTACATTTATTTTCAACATATTCTATATGATTTTTTTCAACTAATTCTTTTGCATTTTCGTCACGTATTCCAAGCTGTAACCATAAAACTTTAGCATCAATTTTCACAGTATCCTCTGCAATTGCCAATACTTCTTTAGAGGGTCTAAATACATCAACAATATCTACATTTTCTTTTATATCTGTTATTTTAGCATATACCTCCTCACCCAAAATTTTTTGTCCTTTAGCAGATGGGTTAACTGGATAGACTTTATAACCATATTTCTGCATGTACTTCATTACAATAGTTGAAGGTTTAGTTTGGTCATTACTAACTCCTACCATAGCAATTGTTTTGTATCTTGAGAGAATATCTTTGATTTGACTCATAATTATTTATTACTTTTAATTTGTTCTTCACAAAATTTCTTTGCTTCATCTAAATTGGTAATTTTAGTTTCAGATAATTTTTGGCTCGCAGCTAGACATGCATCCACAGCTCTTTTAGTGTTATAATCATTAAAATTAAAAACTAAGAACATTCCAAAAATAATTAAAATAATGATAAAAAAATTTTTTTTATTCATCGTTATTTATTTTTCCAGACAGGCTTTCTTTTTTCTAAAAAAGCTGAAATACCTTCTTTTGCATCCATTGCCATCATGTTAACAGTCATCATTTTACTTGTGTGTGCATAAGCTTTTCTTAAAGGCATCTCTAATTGTTTGTAAAAAGTTTGTTTACCTATCTTTATTGTTAAATTAGATTTAGATGCTATTTTTTTAGCAATACTAAGTACTTCTTTGTTAAGTTTTTGTTTTGAGAAGCAGTCATTTATTAATCCTATTTCTTTTGCATAATTTGCTTTAATAGGTTCACCAGTTAGCAACATTTTCATCATAGGCTTACGATTAATTTTTCTGCTTACTGCAACCATTGGTGTACTACAAAATAATCCAATATTTACTCCTGGAGTTGCAAATAAAGCATCTTTAGTGCTATAGGCTAAATCGCAACTAGCTACTAACTGACATCCTGCTGCAAATGCTGCACCATGAACTTGTGCAATCACTGGTTTTCTTCCTTCAACAATTTGAAGCATAACTTTTGAGCAAAGATTAAAAAGTTTTTGATATTTATCTCTTTTTTTTAATCCTCTTACCTCTTTTAAATTATGACCTGCACTAAACCCTTTGCCTGCACCTTCTATTATTATAACTTTAACTTTATTGTCAGCATCTAATTTTTTTAATGCTTTTAATAAGTCAGTAAGATTTTTAAATGATAACGAATTATATGTTTTTGGTTCATTAATTAATATTGATGAAATTTCACTATTAATTTTTATAATTTTGATGTTACTTACCATTTAATCAGCTAAACCATCAGATCTTTCTTTATTTCTTTCTATATGAATTGGTAAAATTTTACCATAAATAGCTTTTGAATGTTCTGGCGTATTAACTCTCCACGGGTCCAAAACATATGCAGGTATACACATATATCTAGATTTTAGACCCTCTACCTTGGTCACTCTATGAAGAGTAAATCTTCCTTTAAATATTTGTAGGTCACCCGGTTTTAATTTTAATTGTTTAACTTTTTTTCTATCTCCATTTAATACTTTTTTAACATCACTAAAATTTTCACGTCCTGGAGCTCTAATATTTGGACAATACTCAAAAATGCCTCCTTTTTCAGCTTTCTGTATCATTAAGCTTAAAGTAAATTCGCAACTATCAAAATGCCATGGAAGAATTCCATCTGGTTTCATAATATTGTATGCATGGCATGCTAGAGGATCGGCCCATCTGTATATTGGGGAGATTCCCAGACAAGCTGAGGTAAAGTTTAATAGCTCATCAGTTTCATAAAGATATTTCATTTCAGAATTTTTTGAGAAACAATCGGAGTTTAGATATCCATTATATCTCTTCATAAAATTTCTTTTTGGGTGATCTGCTGGTAAACTAGGATCATCTTTAGAATATAAATATGCATTTATATTCTCATTTGACATATAAACTTCGTCAAGTTGTTTTTCTAATTCTGAGTTCATCTTTTCTAAGGACTTTGGTAGAATAAAGTTAGGAATTGTAGAGCAACTATACTTTTCTAATTGTAATTTACATTTTTGAATTAATTCTTTAATTACTGGAGAGTCTAAATTATGAATCGGATATTTTTCAAGGTCAATAATAGTTTTAAGTCTATCATTCATTATATTTACTTTAGTTTGCCCTCTTCTCTCATTTTGGCTCTAATTTTTGTCGCTGAAATTTTTTGAGTTTCTTCATCTAATACTACTTCTTCTATTTTGTATCCAACTCCTCTGCCATAACAAATATTGGTAATATTTGGCACTACCATAATCTTAAACCTACCTTCAAATTCAGGGTTTAATCTATCTTCTATATTTTTTTTCACAGTATCAAAATCAAATGGATTATCATCTACACCTTGTACGTCTCTTATTTGAATACAAACTTGACCTGTTTTTTTAATAATTTCTTTAAATAAAATGTAATGGCCATCATGAAATGGTTGCCATCTTCCAAGCATTTGTGCTGTTGGTTTTTTATTATCCCATTGATATGTCATTTTTTGATCTCCTTAACGATTTTTAAAGCCCAATTCTTAGCATCTTGAGTAGTAACATGGTAATCAAATGTTTTTGGCTTTACAAACATTTGATTTGTATCGTCAAAACGTCCTTCTTTAATTGTATCTACCCAAATTGTGAAATCTGCCGGGAATAAGCTTCTCGCTTCTGGAGTAGGTGCTATGAAATCTGCAACAACATAATGACCGTCACTCTTTAACTTGAGGGCAAACTCAGCCATTCTTTTTGCTTGTCTAATCCTTCCTTCTTTTGAGAAATCCCAATCATCTGCTGCTTTTCTAACTTCGTCAGCATTTAATCTTTTAGCTTTTAAATACGGTGCAATTTCATTTGCTAAAGTTGTTTTACCTGCTCCAGGTAATCCCATTACCAAAATTATTTTCATTTTACCTTATATAATCCTAGCCAAGCATTTACATCTTTACTTGCTATGTAGTCAGATTTAAAAAATTCCATTTCTGTCCATTTATTGTTACCTTTTAAATTTGAAATTTTTTTATCAAAACCATAGTCTTTATAAATCCCTTCGTTAATTGTAAAACAAATTAAACCACCAGGTTTTGTTATTCTTACAAACTCATCTAACGCGTCAGATTTCACGTGTCCAAACGTAAAAGTTCCAACACACATAACACTATCATAAAGATTATCACTTACTTCAATACGTTTGTTTAAATCAATCTTAAATAATTTTTGATATAAATTTTTTGGTACTGTGTCTAATAACTTTTGTGAAAGATCAGCACCATGAAAGTTTTCATAACCAAATTTTCTAAGTTGTAGTCCAACTAGTCCCGTTCCACATCCTGCATCAAAAAAAAGTGCATCTTTATTAACTAGATGTTTTTTTATTACTTCAACAGTTTCTTTGGGACCTGTATAGTTCCATTCAACCATATCTCTATTATATTTATCTTCTTCTCCCCACTCATCGTAATACCTCATTACTTCTTCTGTAGTCTTAAGTTTGTAAATTGGAACTTTATTACCCACATCTTTTAGTGCCATAAAATTTTATCCTATTAAATTTTGAGCTACCCATTTATGAAATTGATGAGTTGGTTGATCCATTATTGGTGAAAAATTTCCTCCATTGTAAGCAGGTGAATTTCTACCCTCTTGCATCCCTTCAACTGCATTTATATCTTCTAACATTACATCTTTCCAAAAT
>CABYBM010000035.1 GCA_902517175.1 uncultured Pelagibacteraceae bacterium
TTAAGTAAAGGAACACATTTGGGAGATGGTTTGTATGGAAAACCTACTGGTAAAGATATTTATTATAGAGTGATAGCAGACTGCGCATGTAAAGATAATCAAGTGTACGATGAGTGGATTGTGAGGGATCAAGGAGCAATGGTAAGACAAATAGGTTACACACCAAAAGAATTTGCTCAAATTATGATTGATAACGAGGGTGGATTAGAAAAAGCTAATAAACTATTTGATAAAAATGATATCAAACCATCAAATTACCAGCCTGAACTAGTAAAAACAAATTCTGCAGGTGAAAGATATTCGAAGATATTAAGTAAAGTTTTTAGAGAAGAATATAATTTTCAAGATTATAACAGAGCCTCAACTATTTACTGGCCAGGTAATAAAATAGGTCATGGGAGAGAGGATGTAGCTAAATTATGGAGCTCATTAAAAGAAATTCTTACTGATACTAAATTCACTATTGAGCATATTGGATATCTTGACGAACCTAATAAAAACCCTAGAGCTTCGATTAGATGGTTTTTAGAAGGTGTACATTCTAAAGATAGTGAAAATTATGGAAAAAAAACAAATTCAAAATTATTTTTTATGGGGATAAATCATGTAGAGTTAAATCAAGATGGAGTGATAAGAGAATGGGTCCCCATAGATATAGCCCATATATTAAAACAAATTGGTGTTGATATTTTTGAATTAATTAAAAAATTATAATGTCTAATATAAAATTTACCAATATTCATAAATCCTTTGGATCAAATAAAATAATAAATAATTTTAATCTTCAGGGAAAAGAAGATGAATTTTTAGTTTTGGTTGGTCCATCAGGCTGTGGAAAGTCTACTTTATTAAGAATGATTGCAGGATTGGAACAGATAGATCAGGGTGAAATATATATTAATGATCAATTAGTTAATGAATTACATCCCTCAAAAAGAGAAACTGCAATGGTTTTTCAATCATATGCGTTGTATCCACATATGAATGTGTTCGAAAATATGTCTTTTGGACTTAAGATAGAAAAAAGACCAAAGGAAGAAATTGAAAAAAAAGTAATGCAGGCTGCAAAAATTTTAAAAATAGAGGAATTGCTTGAGAGAAGACCAAAACAACTTTCTGGTGGTCAACGACAAAGGGTTGCAATTGGAAGAGCTATAACAAGAAATCCTAAGATTTTTTTATTTGATGAACCATTGTCTAACCTTGACGCTGCACTTAGAGCTGAAATGAGAGTTGAAATCTCAAAATTACATAATCAAATTAAAACAAATATGATTTATGTAACACATGATCAAGTAGAGGCAATGACACTAGCTGACAGGATAGTTATATTAAATCATGGTAATATTGAACAGGTAGGTACGCCTGATGAAATTTATAGTGATCCTGCAAATATTTTTGTGGCTCAATTTATTGGAACTCCAAAAATGAATATCCTTAAATTAAGTAGTGATCATATAATCTCAACTAATGAAATTAATTTTTTAGGCAATAAAGTTAAATTAGACAAATTAAATTTTTCTAACAAAGACTATTATCTTGGAATAAGACCTGAACATTTTAATGTATCAGAAAATAATGAATATAATTTCAATCCAAAAGTAGATTTAATAGAAAATTTAGGTAACGAAAAAATTGCCTATATTAAAATCGATCAACATGAAATAAGTGCAAAAATATCTAGCAAACACAATATAGACAATACAATTGGATTTAATTCTAAAGATATTTTTGTTTTTGATGAAAATGGAAAAAGAATTAAATCTTAATTTTGAAATCCATATTTTCTCAGTCTAGCATCACCAGTTCTTGCATGAGCCTCCATACCTTCGTATCTAGATATTCTTGCACAAGCTGCACCCACAGTTTTTGTAGACTCTTTTGACATTCTTTGAAAACTTAAAGTTTTTATAAATTTACCAACAAATAATCCTCCCGTATATCGACCTGCACCCTTTGTAGGTAAAATATGGTTGGTTCCTGAACATTTATCACCATAAGCAACTGTTGTTTCTTCACCAATAAATAGTGATCCGTAATTCTTTAATCTTTTGTGATACCAATCTAGGTTTTGGGTTTGTACTTCCAAATGTTCAGGCGCATATTCGTCACTGATGGTAGCAATTTCTTCATCAGTGTCACATAAAATAACTTCACCATAATCTCTCCATGCTGCACCAGCGTTTTCTCTTGGTAAATCTGGAAGTTCGGCGATTAATTCTGGAACTCGTTTAATCACATAATCTGCAATTCTTTTACTTTTTGTATAAAGCCATGCTGGTGAGTTATATCCGTGTTCAGCTTGACCAACCAAGTCAACTGCAACAAGTTCTTCATCAGCTTTATCATCAGCTATTACTGCAATCTCAGTTGGTCCTGCAAATAAATCAATTCCAACTTTTCCAAATAAAATTCTTTTTGCCTCTGCTACAAATTGATTTCCTGGCCCAACTAACATGTCTGCAGGTTCATTACCAAATAAGCCGTTAGTCATTGCTGCAATAGCTTGTACACCACCAAGGTTTAATATTGAGTCTGCACCACAAAGATCAGCAGTATAAACAATAGAAGGGTGAACGCCTACACCTGGTTTTGGTGAGCTAGCAACAATTATGTTTTTTACTCCAGCTACTTTAGCTGTTGTAACACTCATTACGGCTGACGCGATATGAGCGTATCTACCTGCTGGTACATAGCAACCTGCGGTATTAACTGGTATTAATTTTTGGCCAGCAAATAAACCATCTGATAATTCTACCTCAAAATCTTGACCATAATTCTTTAATTGTGCCTCAGCAAATTTTCTAACTCTTTCATGAGAAAACTGAATATCATCCTTTGTTTTTTGATCTAAATTTTTTTTAATCTCCTCAATTTTTTCTTTTGAAACAATTACATTCCCTTCATATTTATCAAATTTTTTTGAAAGTGCTTTGCAACCATCTTCTTTAGTTTTTTCTATATCTTTGAGAATATTTTCAACAATTTCCCTAGTCTTAGTATCATCTGTCGAAGATGTTTTTGGAGATTTTTTTAAATATGTTATTGCCATTTTATTTTTCTAAATAAATTATTTACTTAAATGAATTTAATAAAAATATCAATGAAACAATTAGTCAAGAGCAACTACTGCAGCAGCAATAGAAGCCAATCTTGCTGGAGCTTCATCAGATCTACTAGTGATAACAACTGGAACTTTTCCACCAATTACAACACCAGCAGCACAAGCACCCATAAAATAGATCATCATTTTTACTAAAGCGTTTCCTGCTTCAACACTAGGAACTAATAGCACATCTGCATCTCCTGCTACTGAATTTTTTATACCTTTTATACTTGCTGATTTTTTTGAGATACTGTTATCAAATGCCAAGGGACCAAATACATCAGCATTTAAATTTTCTTTCTCTGCTAATTTTGTGAGCTCAGCTGCCTCTAATGAAGTAGGTACACTCTCAATTACTTCTTCTGTTGCCGATAATATAGATACTTTTGGTCGTGCAATGCCAATTCTGTGTGAGAAGTCTATGACGTTTTTAAGAATATGCATTTTTGTTTTAATATTAGGCAATACATTTAAGGCACCATCAGTAATAATTAATGGTGCATCCTCTTTTTCTATAGTCATGTGCCATATATGACTTAATCGAGTTTTACCCATTAAGTTATATTCACGCTTTAGTACTTCTTTCATTAAAATGTCAGTATGAATATGACCTTTAACAATAATCTTTACTTTATCCTCACTTGCTAGTTTAGCTGCTATAGGGGCTGTATTGTTTTCTACAGGTTCATCAATAATTTCATATTGAGAAATATCCCATTTTAAATCTTCAGCACATTTTTGAATTTCTTTTTTATCTCCAATAAAAATTGGCTCTATTAAATTCTCTTTTACTGCATCTTGAACAGAAAGCATTGGAAGGGGCATCCCTGCATTTACAACTGCTGCTTTAACACCTTTTTTTCTATGCGCAATATCAAGAAGATTATTTGGACA
>CABYBM010000036.1 GCA_902517175.1 uncultured Pelagibacteraceae bacterium
CCCTTGGTATTAAAACAAAAGTAATGCAAGACAGCATTCCTGAAAGTGTTCAGTCAAAAGCAATATTTAATTCAAGAGTTTATTGTTTTATTTGGTTATCAATTATATTTTGGTCAATATTAGTTACAAGTTGGTTGCCCATTCTTTATTTTTTACTACCTCAATTTTATGGGAAAACATTACATAAACTTGTTGCTTTTACGCAACATGCTGGTCTTGCAAGGAATGTTAAGGACCACCGTCTTACTTCAAGAGAAATGTACTTAAACCCTGTTTTAAGTTTTTTGTATTGGAAGATGGAGTATCATTTGACACACCACATGTTTCCTACAGTGCCCTCTTATAATCTGGATAAGCTACACCATCACATTAAAGATCAGCTTCCAAGAACAAATGAGGGATTAGTTGATGCCTATAAAGAAATAATTCCAGCAATAATAAAACAATCGAAAGAGGAAGATTATTTTCTAAAAAAAGACATCCCACAGTTACAAAATGTCTAAAAATAGAATAAGTCTAACTTTACTCACTTGCTCTATCTAAAGAAGAGCCTATATATAATTCATGCCAAAAATTACATATAATACCCATGATAACAAAACTCATACTATAGAAGTTCAAAATGGATTGACTGTGATGGAAGGTGCAGTCCAAAATGACATTCCAGGTATTGATGCTGACTGTGGGGGAGGAATGTCATGTGCTACCTGCCATGTATATGTGAATGAAGAGTGGCTAGGTAAACTTCCTGAAAAAGAAGACGGGGAAGAGGATATGTTGGATATGGCATTTGAACCCAAAAAAAATAGCCGATTAAGCTGCCAACTAATTGTTTCAGACACACTTGATGGGCTGGTGGTAAACATTCCATCAAAGCAGGGATAAATGATTAAAACAGACGTACTAATTATTGGAGCAGGTCCAACAGGTTTATTTTGTGCACATCAACTTGGAATAATTGGGCTAACTTGTGAGATTGTAGATAATTTAGATAAGGCTGGAGGACAATGCATTGAGCTTTATCCCGATAAACCCATTTATGATATTCCAGCAATTCCTGAGTGCACTGGAGAAGAATTAACTAATAATTTAATTAACCAAATTAAAGCCTTTAATATACCTATTCACTTAAGTGAGAGAGTAGATGAAGTTAAAAAAGAAAACGACAACTGGATAGTAAAAACAAATGCAGGAAAAACATTTATTACACCAAATGTAATTATTGCTGGTGGTGTAGGGTCTTTTGAACCAAGAAAGTTTGCACCAAAAGAGTGTGAAAAATTCGAGAATCAATCTATTTTATATTCAATTAAAGATAAAAAAATATTTGAAGGTAAAACAGTGTGTATTTTTGGTGGTGGAGATAGTGCGTTGGATTGGGCTGTTGAATTATCAAAAAATTCTAAAGTAAATTTAATACATCGAAGAGATGATTTTAGGGGTGCTCAATCAACAGTTGATAAAGCACATGAACTTGCAAAATCTGGCACCATTAATCTTTATACAAAGTATCAATTAGCAAATGTTAATGGTGAAAATAAATTAGAAAGTATTGATATCAAACATGATGATGGAGAGATCAAAAGTATTAATACTGATTTTGCTCTAGGTTTTTTTGGATTAATAATGCAGTTAGGTCCAATTGCTAATTGGGGACTTAATATAGATAAAAAAACTATTGAAGTTGATACTGAAAAATTTGAAACCAATCAAAAAGGAATTTATGCGGTTGGAGATATATGTAATTACCCTGGTAAGTTGAAGCTTATTTTGTCAGGTTTTCATGAAGGGGCATTAGCTGCTAGAGCTTGTTTTAAATTAGCTCGGCCAGATGAAAAATATAGATTTGAATTTACTACCTCATCTAAAACTATAAAAAATAGACTTGGTGTTAAAGAGTGATTCAGCTTTTCTCATCGGACACACCTAACGGTAAAAAAATAGGTATCATGCTGGAGGAAATAGGTTTCGATTATAAAGTTACCAAATTAGATCTAGCTAAGGGAGATCAATTTAAACCTGAATTTAAGAAGATAAGTCCTTTTGCGAAAATACCTGCTATAATTGATCATTCAAACAATAATCAAGCAGTTTTTGAGTCTGGTGCAATTCTGATTTATTTATCACAAAGAAGTGGCAAGTTTTATGACAAAAAGAATAAATTAAATATTGATCAATGGCTGATGGCGCAAATGGGATCGATTGGACCAATGATAGGTCAATATCATTACTTTTATAAATTTAATAAAGGCTTAAGTGATGTTGGTGAAAAGAGATATTTTGAAATGACTAAAAGTATTTATGAAGTTTTAGAAGATCATTTATCAAAAAATAAATATTTAGCGGGTGAAAATTATTCAATTGCAGATATTGCTACCTGGCCTTGGTTAGCTAGACACGAATGGCATGACATTGGTCTTAAAAATTATCAAAATTTATCAAGATGGTATTCAGAAATTGCAGGTCGTGATGCAGTTGTTAAAGGTTATGCTTTTATGGACAAAAGTGCAGTTATACCGAAGCCTTAAATTTAACTTATCAATCTATACAAAGAACTGAAAATTCCCATTCCAGACAATTCAATTACAAGAACTATAATGATTATTAAAATTAGTTTTTTGTTCATTTAAGAAATAAATAAAGTATTAAAATAGCCCAAATAATAGGATAATAAAAATAGATATATTTTTTTGCAAACAAAAAAGAAATAGAATTTTGGTAGGCAGATTTTCTTTTATTTTTTTTAGTCATCAGCGTGAACTTTCTCATCTTTTTCATGTTTCTCTTGAGCTGCAATAGTATATTTCGCAACTGGTCTTGCCATCAATCTTTTTAATCCAATTGGCTCTGCTGTATCTAAACAATATCCATATGTTTCATCTCTAATTCTCATTAAAGCTTTATCAATTTCAGAAATTAGTTTTATCTGTCTATTGATAGCTTTCATTTCTACATTTTTATCAGTGTAGGAACTTGCTTGATCAACAATATCAGCTGAAATACTATTGTCATCCATACTTCCATTGTATAGAGCTTCATTGTTTGCCTTCACTAATTCTTTTTTCCATTCATTCAATTTAATTCTAAAAAAAACTTTATGTTTTTCACACATATATTTTTCGGTATCTTTTGGAATATATGTTTTTGAAATTTTTATAGGTGCTTTAGCTGCAGCTATTTTTGATTTACTCAAAACTTTAATTTTTGATTTGCTTGCAACCTTAGCTTTTGGTTTGATGACTTTTTTCTTTGCTTTGGTAGTCTTTGGCATAGGTCAATTTTGAGCTCCGGAGTATATTCAGCAAATTAGGGGTGTCAAGCAACCTGATTTGATATAAATATTTATAAATGAGCATTAATAGCAAAAATATAAATAATATTTTTTATATTTTTGTTACAGCTCACTTAATTTTCTGGACTTTGATTCCATCGCTTACTAATCATAACTTACCTCTAGATACCATTGAAGCTTTAGCTTGGGGTAGTAATTTAGATTGGGGATTTAATAAACACCCACCCATGAGCGCTTTTTTTCCAGAAGTCTTTTATCAAATTTTTGGCTCACAAGATTGGGCTTACTATTTGCTTAGTCAAATCTTTTTAGTTATTTCATTCTATTATGTTTTTAAACTCTCTAAAGAAATCTTAAATAATAATTTATTAGGCTTACTCTCAGTTTTATTAATTGAGACTATTTATTTTTACAATTTCACTTCACCAGAATTTAATGTAAACGTTTGCCAACTTCCATTTTGGTCGTTGACCGCTTATTATTCTTGGAGAATATTTAGTGGAAAAAACATTAAATTTTCTGACTGTTTTTTAGTTGGTCTATTTGCGGCTTTTGGTTTTTTATCTAAATACTTGTTTCTTTATCTTTTAGTGTCGATTGATCTTTTGTTTATTTATCTAATTTTCATTAAGAAAGATCGAAAGTTTAATTTTAAATATTTGATAACGGCCGAAGTAT
>CABYBM010000037.1 GCA_902517175.1 uncultured Pelagibacteraceae bacterium
AAGTTTTTGATATGTACGGTGTTTCTTTTAAGGATCACCCAGATTTAAGAAGAATACTTACTGATTATGGATTTGAAGGTCATCCTCTTAGAAAAGATTTTCCACTAACTGGATTTAATGAGGTCAGGTACAGCGAAGATCAAAAAAAAGTTATAAACGAACCTGTAAAACTTGAGCAGAACTACAGAAATTTCAATTATGAGAGCCCGTGGGAAGGTACCAAATATATTAAAGAAGAACTAGATAGTAATGACAAAAAAAATTAAAAACTTAAATTTAAATTTTGGACCACAACATCCAGCTGCACATGGAGTATTGAGGTTAATTTTAGAACTTGATGGTGAAGTTGTTGAGAAAGCAGATCCACATATTGGATTATTACACAGAGGCACAGAAAAATTAATTGAAAGCAAAACATATATGCAAGCAGTTCCTTATTTTGATAGACTAGATTATGTTGCTCCAATGAACCAAGAGCATGCTTTTGCCTTAGCGACTGAAAAAATACTGGAAATAGATGTACCAATTAGAGCTCAATACATAAGAGTTATATTTTGTGAGATAGGAAGAATTTTAAGTCATATATTAAATGTTACTACTCAAGCTATGGATGTTGGGGCTCTAACTCCTACATTATGGGGATTTGAGGAAAGAGAAAAGTTAATGGGTTTTTATGAAAGAGTTTCTGGTTCGAGACTTCATGCAAATTATTTTAGAGCGGGTGGAGTACATCAAGATTTACCCCAAGGTTTAGAGGAAGATATAGCAAAATTTTGTGAGACATTTCCAAAAATAATTAATGATTTAGAAAGTTTGTTAACTGAAAATAGAATTTTTAAACAAAGAAATGTAGATATAGGAGTTGTTTCTAAACAGGATGCATTAGACTACTCCTTTTCAGGTGTTATGATTAGAGGGTCAGGTGTTCCATGGGATTTAAGAAAATCTCAACCATACGATTGTTATGAAAAACTAGATTTTAATATTCCTGTTGGAAAAAATGGAGATTGTTATGACCGTTACTTATGTAGAATTGAAGAAATGAAAGAGAGTGTATTGATTATCAAACAATGCCTTTCTCAAATGGAAAAAGGCCCAATTAAATCTTTAGATGGAAAAATAAGTCCACCATCCAAAAAAGAAATTAAGCAATCAATGGAAGCACTTATTCATCATTTTAAACTTTTTACAGAGGGTTATAGAGTTCCTAAAGATGAAATCTATACAGCAGTAGAAGCTCCAAAAGGAGAATTTGGTGTTTATTTGATTTCAGATGGATCAAATAAACCATATAAGTGTAAAATTAGAGCTCCTGGATTTTCACATCTGCAATCAATGGACTATTTAATTAAAGGACATATGTTAGCCGATGTGCCTGCAGTATTAGGCTCATTAGATATAGTTTTTGGTGAGGTGGACAGATGAGCTTAAGAAGACCTGCAAAAAATCAACCTGAAACTTTTGAGTTCAGTTCTTTCTCGATGGAAGAGGCAAACAAAATAGTTTTAAAATATCCTGAAGGCAAACAGCAAAGTGCTGTGATGGCTTTACTGTATATCGCTCAAAAACAGAATGATAATTGGATACCATTGGCTGCTATGAAATATATCGCAAAGTTTTTAGATATGCCTTACATAAAAGTTTATGAGGTAGCAACTTTTTACTCTATGTATAATTTATCTCCTGTTGGAAAATATTTTGTTCAAGTATGTACTACCACTCCATGTATGATTAGAGGAGCAAATAAATTAGTTGAAGCTTGTAAGGAAAAAATTTCAGATAAAGAAAATGAATTATCAAATGATAAAAATTGTTCTTGGATGGAAGTAGAATGTTTAGGAGCATGTGTTAATGCTCCCATGATGCAAATTAATGATAATTATTACGAAGATTTAGATAAAGAAAAAACAATTGAAATATTTGATAAAATCTTAAAAGGTGAAGAACCAAAACCAGGATCATATCGAGGACGATTAAATACTGAGCCTGAAAATAATAGAAAAACACTTATGGATGTAAAAAATGCTTAAAGATCAAGACAGAATTT
The DNA here is from genome assembly GCA_902517175.1 of uncultured Pelagibacteraceae bacterium. Taxonomy (GTDB): domain Bacteria; phylum Pseudomonadota; class Alphaproteobacteria; order Pelagibacterales; family Pelagibacteraceae; genus Pelagibacter. Next base: position 2,048 of record CABYBM010000037.1, read on the forward strand.
TTAAAAATTTGTATAATGATATGGGTGTTGATGTTAAATCTGCTCAGACAAGAGGTGATTGGGTAAATACCTCAGAATTGATATCTAAAGGAAGAGATTGGATCATTAATGAACTAAAAGATTCGCAACTTAGAGGAAGAGGGGGTGCTGGATTTCCTACAGGTTTAAAATGGTCGTTTGCTCCTAAAGAAGTGGGATCTAGACCTCATTATTTAGTTATTAATGCAGATGAGTCAGAACCAGGTACTTGTAAAGATAGGGATATTCTGAGATTTGAGCCTCACAAATTAATCGAAGGATGTCTAATAGCCTCTTATGCAGTTCAAGCCCATGCTTGTTATATTTATATTAGAGGTGAATATTTTATAGAGGGTCAAAAATTACAATCAGCTATTGATGAAGCTTATGAAAAAAATTTAATTGGTAAAAATGCTGCTGGAACTGGATGGGATTTGGATATCTACATTCACTATGGAGCAGGCGCTTATATCTGTGGAGAAGAGACAGCTTTACTTGAAAGTATAGAGGGTAAAAAAGGTCAACCAAGATTAAAACCACCTTTTCCAGCATTGATAGGACTTTATGGATGCCCAACAATTATTAATAATGTTGAAACGATAGCAGTTGTTCCAACAATTCTTAGAAGAAGTGGAAAATGGTTTTCTTCGTTAGGAAGAGAAAAAAATACAGGTACAAAAATTTTTTGTATTTCAGGCAATGTGAATAATCCATGTAATGTTGAGGAAGAAATGAATATTCCTCTAAAAGAATTAATTGAAGTCCATGCTGGAGGAGTTATTGGTGGATGGGAAAATTTACAAGCTGTAATTCCAGGTGGTTCATCAATGCCACTAATACCAAAGGAAAAATGTGAAACGTTAACAATGGACTTTGACTCATTAATGGCCGAAAAAAGTGGATTAGGAACTGCCGGAATTGTGGTTATTAACAAGGACCAGGACATTATTAAATGTATGGCAAGGATAGCTAGATTTTATAAACATGAAAGTTGTGGCCAATGCACACCATGTAGAGAGGGCTCAGGATGGATGTGGAGAATGCTAGAGCGAATGGCAAAAGGGGAGGCTACTAAAGATGAAGTAGATATGCTAGGTGATGTAACAAACCAAATAGCTGGACATACTATTTGTGCATTTGGTGAAGGATCGTCATGGCCTGTACAGGGATTATTAAGACATTTTAAAAAAGAAATTGAAGAAAGAAATAATTTAGACCCTATTGTTCAGAAAAAAAATAACATACCTTATTTGGTTGATCAACATTTATTAGATAAAAAAAATGCCTAAATTAAAAGTAAATGACATCGAAGTTGAGGTAGAAGATGGTTTAACGGTTCTTCAAGCGTGCGAAAAAGCTGGAGCAGAAATTCCTAGATTTTGTTATCACGAAAAATTATCTATAGCAGGTAACTGCAGAATGTGTTTAGTTGAAATGGAAAAAATCTCCTAAACCTGTTGCATCTTGTGCAATGCCAGCTGCTGAAGGAATGAATATCAAAACCAATACACCATTTGTTGAAAAAGCAAGAAAGGGTGTTATGGAGTTTTTATTAGCTAACCACCCTTTAGATTGTCCGGTATGCGATCAAGGTGGTGAATGTGATCTTCAAGATCAATCCATGTTTTATGGTGTAGATAAATCAAGATA
>CABYBM010000038.1 GCA_902517175.1 uncultured Pelagibacteraceae bacterium
TAATATAATTTCTCTTAGAAAAAAATTAGAAGAAGCAATGGCTGTGGTTGATAAGTTCGGTACAGATGCAAGATCAATTACCAGAACGCTTGAAAGTATTAAAGATCCAGAACAACTTGAAAAAGCTGTTCAAACTGAAAATGTAGAAAAATTTATTGATCGTTCAAAACAAGCAAATAATTAATTTCAATTTTTCTCCAATAAAGAATATAAGAAATCTCATGCAGTGGAATAAGAAATATGATTATCCAAAATCCTCAAGAGCTACAGTAGATGGCATAAGAAGATATTTATTAGGTGAAGCGAAACTGCCAAGTGTTACCTCAATTTTAGATGCCACAAGATCAGAGGAGGATAAGGCGGCATTAGCTAATTGGCGAGAGAGGACAGGCTATAAAGAGGCTGAGGCTATAACAAAAGCAGCAAGTAGTAGGGGTTCACAGATGCATAATTATTTAGAGTCTTACCTTCTTGGAAGAGAAAACTTAAGTTTTTTTGATGATAACGAGCAATATAAATTAATGGCCAAAGAAATAATTGAAAAAGGATTAAATAATAGATTGGAAGAAATTTGGGGGGTTGAATGCACACTTTACTATCCAGATAAATATGCTGGTACCGCAGATTGCGTGGGAGTTTATGAGGGACGAGAAACGATAATAGATTTTAAACAAAGCAATAAGCCAAAAAAATCAGAGTATATCGACTCATGGCTTCTACAAACAAGCGCATATTCATTGGCTCATAATATTGTGTATAACTCTAATATCACGTCTTGTGTAATCCTGGTTTGCACAGTAGATAATTTATTCCAAGAATTTAAAATTCAAAGTCATGATTTAGTTGTTTACCAGAACTTATTTTTGGGAAGATTAAAAAAATTTAATGAGCTTTCAAATTTAGCTTAAATATTAAAATGGATAAAATAGTAATCTACGATACAGAAACAACCAATAGTACTATATGGGGAAGCATTATTGAGGTTGGTGCTGTAGTTGTGGATAAAAACCTTAAGGAAATTGGAAAGTTAAATATTAGAGGCAGAATGCCAGAAGGGGAAGTACCTAGTGCAAAAGCACTTCTAGTAAATTCTACAAGTATTGATTTACTTACCAAAGGCAACTATTCACATTATGATTTTCTAGGAGCTGTCGAAAATTTCTTTTCAAAAGCAGCTCCATCTTTGTTCATGGGTTGGAGCAACCTTAATTTTGACCGTCGAATGTTTCATTTTAATTTTTTTAAAGGAAACAGATATCCTTATTTAACCCACTCTTCACCCAATCAAGAATCTGATGGTCTACATGTTGCAAGAGCTGCTCAAACTATAAACTCTAAAACTTTAAAAACGGAATTAACACCTGCAGGAAATGAAAGTTTGGCTTTAGAAGCACTTGCCCGACAACAAGGATTTGATACCACTCAACAACACACTGCTTATCATGACGCTTTCACAAGTTTAAAAATTCTTAGAATTATAAAAGATCAACATAAAGATAATTGGGAAAAATTTTTAAGCACTTCAACAAAAGCAAGTGTTGAGTCACTTTTAAAAAGTGAGGGAATTTATTCTATTTTTGAGAACGTAAAAGGAAGAAATATGATGTATCTTGTTTGTACACTTCATCCAGAGCATTGTTTTCATCCTACCTATGCATCTTGGGGATATGTTTGGGATTTAAGAAGGGATCCAGAACCTTTTTTAAATTTGTCAGTTAATGAGCTTAAAGCAAATTTAAAAAAAATTAGTCCAAAAGCACTAAGAGTATTAAAAACTAATAAGGCTCCAGTAGTTTTAGATAAAAAATTTGCATTAAAGGAAAAAGCATATTCAGAATTAGATTTAGATACCATTCTGAAAAGAGCAAAGTTAGTAAGAAATAGTGAAAACTTTTGTAAAAACATTCAAATTATTAATAGGGAAGCTGCCGAAGAGAAAGCTCAAACTCAAACGCAAGAAGATTTACTTCCAGAGGAAACCTTGTATGAAAAATTTATTCCCAATAAAGATACTGCATTATTTAAAGCATGGCATAGTTCATCGTGGGAGGATAAATTAAGATTATTAGATAAGTTTCAAGACAAACGATGTAGCTGGTTTGGTCAAAAAATTATTTACCAAGAAGCACCTCATATTTTACCCCCCGATTTATACAAAAATATTAAGAGCGAAATAGCTCGTAGAATATTGAGTAAAAACAAGGAAAAGTGGCAAACCATCGGTATGGCTTACACGGAGATTGATACATTGAGAGATCAAGCATCTAATAAAGATGATCAGGATGAATTGAAAAAATTGGACGAAATCAATGAATTCATAATGTCTATTGAAAAAAAATATGAAATTGCCTAGTTGACTTTAAGGCTCTAATTTATAGAAAGAACTTATGCTTGAAGACTTTAAAGATGAAAATTGGGACAAAATTAAAGAGGAACCAGTAGTAATTTCACAAATGAGCGCAAGCTGGTGTTCTCCATGTGTCTCCCTTCGTGTCATAATGCAAAAATTATCAGAAGAATACAAAGATAAGGCCAAATTTTTTTACGGTGACGTAGAAGAAGGAGCTATAAATATTTCGAGTCAACTCGGAATAAGGGGGGTACCCTAGCACGATTGTTTGGCATAAGGGTGTTGAAAAAGATAGACTTGTTGGAAACCCTGGAGAAGAAAGAGTTCGTGCCTTTATTGAAAAAAATTTAGTTTAAATTTAATACCTCTCCAGCAAGATACAAAGATCCCGTTATCAAAATTATATCGTTTTCCTTGACTGGAATTGACTTAATAGCATCAATAATACCTTCTTTATATTTAACGTTTTCAAAGCTATTAAGTTTGTTTTTCAATACTTTTCCTTTGATCGAGTTTGGCTGATTGGGGATATCTATAGTAGTCAAAGAGGCAATATTTTTAAAGTAACTCATATATTCGTTATGATCTTTATTGCCCATCATACCTAAAATAATATGTTTATTACAATTCAAACTTTCCAAATATTCATTTAAAACTTTTGCTCCTAAAGGGTTATGAGATCCATCAACAAGTAATTTGTTATTTTTTACCAATTCTTTAAGTTTACCAGAATCTATTTCTTGAAGACGTGCGATACTTTTAATTTTAGTAATTCCATCTTTAATATGTTTTTCACTAACTTTTAAATGGTTGATTGATCTTAAGGTTGCTATTGCTGTTGAAATATTTTCAAGCTGAAATTGACCTTTAACGCTTGGAGTTGGAAGTTTAATACCACCATTTTTATCCTCATAAAAAATAAAGCCATTTTCATTTGATGAATAATTATAATCTTCATTAAAAAAATATTTTTTTGAAGAATTTTTTAAAATTGAACTTTTAATTTCATTAATAATTTCAGATGAACTTTGCTTTGCAACAATAATATTAGAATTTAATAAAGTTGAGGTTTTTTCAAATACTATTCTTTTAGTTGTTTTTTCATTTTGAGGTAACCAATCTAAATGATCCAAACCAATAGAAGTTACAATGCTCGCTAAATTATCTTTTAGTATATTTGTTGCATCAAATCGGTGAAACAACCCTGTTTCAATTAGGTTAATATTTTCAGGGTATTTTGAGGCATTGTAAATGTAGGCTGCAGTTAATATTTCAAAAAAAGTTATCGGTTCATTGTTATTTGCTTCTTCAATTTCCTCGAAAAGGATTGCAAGATC
>CABYBM010000039.1 GCA_902517175.1 uncultured Pelagibacteraceae bacterium
TCTCAATCTAAAGATTAATTTTTCACGACAAGGTCTTATAAATCTTAAAACCTCATCTCAGGATCAAGCTATTGAAATTGTAAGAAGAAGAGTTGACGAGGTAGGAACTAATGAACCCAATATTCTAAAAAGAGGTAACAGTCGGATTTTGGTAGAACTGCCCGGTTTAGACGACCCCATGAGAGTTAAATCTCTTTTAGGTAAAACAGCTAACCTCACATTTAGATTTGTAACACAAAACGAGGATGACAGATTTGGTGTTGAAAAATTAGAATTTGAGGATGGAACTCAAGAAGTGGTAGTCAGTAAGAGAATTATAATTAGTGGTGAAAACCTACTTGATGCACAGCCTAAAATGGATACACAAAATAATCAAACAGTTGTTTCTTTCACTTTAGACAGAGTAGGGGCTAAAAGATTTGGTAAAGCAACCTCAACAGGTATAGGAAAACAATTAGCGATAGTCTTAGATGGAAAAATAATAAGTGCCCCAGTAGTAAGAGATACTATTGCAAGTGGCGCTGGACAAATTAGTGGAGGATTTACTTTTCAATCAGCAACCGATCTAGCTTTATTGTTAAGATCAGGAGCATTACCAGCTCCTTTAGAAATTATTGAAGAAAGAACTGTTGGTCCTGACCTTGGTCAAGATTCAATTAATGCTGGTATGATTGCATTATCAATTGGTTTTTTGTTAGTGATTATCTTTATGTTTGTTAAATACAGATTTTTTGGTTTAATAACAAACGTTACACTAATAATTAATTTATTTATTCTTTTAGGTATTCTTACTCTATTTGAAGCAACTCTAACTTTACCAGGTATCGCAGGAATAATTTTGACTGTTGGTATGGCTGTTGATGCAAATGTTTTAATTTTTGAAAGAATTAAAGAAGAACTTAAAGATGAGACAAATAATATTTTAGCATTTGATGGAGGTTACACTAAATCTAGAACTGCAATAATTGATGCTAATATTACAACTTTATTAGCTGCAGTTATTTTATTTTTTATGGGTTCAGGACCAGTTAAGGGTTTTGCTGTTACCTTAGGTGTTGGAATATTTACAACACTATTTTCAGTCTATTTTATCGCCAGATTATTCACCAGTCTTTATGTGACTAAAAACAAAAATAGTGGGAAGTTGATCTAATGATTGCATTTAACAAATATTATAATCATTTTAATGTTTTATCTGGTGCCTTAATTATTGTTTCGTTACTGTTACTTATATTTAAAGGTCTTAATTTTGGTATTGATTTTAAAGGTGGAACCTTAATTGAGTTAAGATCTAATGATACAAAAATAAATGTAGGTTCAATTCGTGATAAATTTAGTCAAATGAACTTGGGAGATGTTTCAGTAAAAAAATTTGGTTCAGATAATGATTTTTTAATTAAATTTGAAAATAAAGATAATAAGAAAAATATAATTGAGGAGATTAAGGTAAATCTTGATAAGTCATTTGGTAATAACTACGATTTTAGAAGAGTTGAAAATGTAGGACCAAAAGTAAGCGCTGAATTATTGAAATCTGGTGTAATAGCAATTTCTTTATCACTTGCAATAATGCTTATTTATATTTGGGTTAGGTTTGAATGGCAGTTTAGTTTTGGAGCTATTTTAGCTCTATTTCATGATGTTATTGTTACACTTGGTGTATTTTCACTATTCAGTTTAGAGATTAACTTATCAATTATTGCTGCAGTTTTAACTATTGTAGGTTATTCAATGAATGACACTGTTGTAATATTTGATCGTGTAAGAGAAAATTTAAGAAAATATTCAGATATCAAGATCTTTGAACTAACCAATATTTCAATTAATGAAACTTTATCTAGGACAATAATTACTTCAGCAACAACTTTACTTGCATTACTTGCAATTTATTTTTTTGGTGGTGAAATCTTAAAAGGATTTTCACTAGCTATGATTTTAGGAGTTGTTTTTGGAACTTATTCATCAATTTATATAGCTAATACAGTATTGGTAAGATTAAGGGTTTCTCAAAAAACTGTCTTAAGAGAAGACGATAGTAAATAAATTAATAAATATTCTGTGCTGCTATCATCGTTAGCAACATTGGTAGAGAAAGAAGAGTATTTGTTCTAGAGAAAAGCATTGCTGTTTTTGCAGATTTTGCTTTTGTTTCAGGATCGGTTTCAACAATTCCTAACGCTCTTTTTTGATTTGGCCATATTACAAACCAAACATTAAAAGCCATTATAATACCTAACCACATTCCAATTCCTATGGCAGTATGTTTTGGTATCCCAGAACCAATACTAAAAGTCATTGCATCATGCAAGTAACCATTTAACCAAGCAAGAATTAAACCTGATAAAACAGTAAAAGCTGCAGCCCATCTAAAATAAAATAAAGCAGCTGGAGCAATTACTTTTCCAATTGCTGGCTTTTGTTCATCTGGAATTTTAGCCATGTTTGGAATTTGAACAAAATTGAAATACCAAAGTAATCCAATCCACATTATTGCTACAAGTACATGTATGTATCTAAATAACCAACTCCAAAACAATGTGTCAAATGCAATACCTTCATTTTGAAAAAACATTCCAACAAACAAAATTATAGCTAATGCTAATGAAGCATGTATTGTCTTTGATAGCGATGACAACAAATTAACCATGATTTTGAATATCTTATACTATATTGTCACATTTTATAACTTTATTTAACATATATTAATGGCTTAAATTTATACTTTATTTGAAATGATACATGAATTACCCAAATTAGATTATGCAAAAAATGGATTGTCACCAATCATGTCTGAAGAAACATTAGATCTTCATCATGGCAAACACCATCAAACATACATCACTAAGTTAAATGAATTTATAAAAGAAACTGACATGCTAGATATGTCTTTAGAAAAAATAATTTTAAAAAGTTCTCAAGATAAAAGTATGGTTGGTTTATTTAATAATGCCAGTCAACACTGGAACCATAATTTATTTTGGAAATGTATGAAACCCGGTGGAGGTGGAAATATACCCCCAAGATTGGAAAAAAGATTGATATCGGATTTTGGAAGTGTAGATAATTTTAAAAGCGAATTCAAAAATGCTGGTGTTACGCAATTTGGATCTGGCTGGTGTTGGTTATCTATTAAAAATGGTAAATTGGTTGTAAGTAAAACTGCTAATGCTGCTAATCCACTTATAGATGATATGATACCAATACTAGGTTGTGATGTTTGGGAGCATTCTTATTACATCGATTACAGAAACAGAAGACCAGAATATTTAGATAAGTTTATAGAAAATTTAATAAACTGGGAATTTGTAGATTCTCTTTTAGATTAATAATCTAATCCTTATTTTTTCTTGTATGAATAAATGATCTAACGCACTGGTAAACAAAAAACATTCCTGATATTAACATAAAAAATTTAGACATATCAGACCAAAAATTTTTAAAAAAACTTTCACTTAACAAAGACCTGAGAAAATCCAAACCACCTAATAAAACTATTAATCCAAAAAAAACAACTAAATGCATAAATAATTTTTTTTTATTTTCAATTTTTATAGCCAAATAGGAAAATATTAATATTGGTAAGCCAATTATTGAAGGTATAAAAGATGTAAAAGAGTTGCTTCCGCTTATTAAACTTACTATTACCCCCCATAATATAAGG
>CABYBM010000040.1 GCA_902517175.1 uncultured Pelagibacteraceae bacterium
TTCCAGGGTTATTTTTTCGAATATCATGTATTTCTTGCTCGTTAAATTGATCATGAACAATGCAAATTCCTTTCCACGAAATAATTTCCACATCTGTTTGCGAAGCAACATATTTTGCAAGGTAGTCGTCAGGTAAAAATATTACTTTTTTAACTCCAAGTGATTTTACAATTTTAACAGCATTAGCAGATGTACAACAAACATCAGTTTCTGCTTTAACTTCTGCAGAAGTGTTAACATATGAAACAACAGGAACCCCTGGGTATTTTTCTTTTAATAATCTCACATCATTACCAGTTATTGATGAGGATAAGGAACAACCTGCATCCATGTCAGGTAAAATTACTTTTTTTTTAGGACTCATTAATTTTGCAGTTTCTGCCATGAAATGAACTCCTGCCATCAAAATTATATCTGCTGAAGTTTTAGAAGCTTCAATTGCTAATGCCAAGGAGTCTGCAGAAAAATCAGCTACACCATGATATATTTCAGGTGTTTGATAATTATGAGCGAGAATAACTGCGTTCTTCTCTTTTTTTAGTTTATTGATTTTATGAATATATGGTGCGTGAACTGACCACTCAATTTCAGGCATAACCTTAGAAATTTTTTGATAAATGGGATCTGTTGCTTGCTTTACTTCTTGTGTAAATTCCATGCAGATTTTTACCAATTTGAAAGATAGTTGTCATTCATTTATTATGGGACATATTGCGGTCGTGCTGAAATTGGTAGACAGGCACGGTTGAGGGCCGTGTGGACCTAGTCCCTGAGAGTTCGAGTCTCTCCGACCGCACCAATTAATTAGTTATTTGCCTATCCACTCAGGTTTTTTAATTTTGATTGATGCTTCTTTTGTTTTGAATTCAGCATTTTCATCAAAATTTTTATCTAGAAATTTTATTAGAGCAAAAGGATATTCATTATTTATAAGTACTTTTCCAATCTCATTTTCTTTATTAAAAATACCCTCACCCTCATGTAATTTCCCATCTATAATATTTATCGGTAATAATCTTTTTGTAAGTTTATTTTTAAGTTTTATCCTTGCTGTATTTTCCTGTCCAACGTAACAACCCTTTTTAAAATCAATTCCATTAAGTTCATCATAATTACATTCAATTCCAAAAGCTTTGTTTTGTAATTGATTTAAGTTTTTTGGCACTATTCCAAGTTTATGACTTAGTGAATAATATTCATTTATATCTGCATCATGTAATTCTAATTTTTTTAAAGATAAATATAGCTTCTCTAAATTGATAATTAATCTTGCACCTAATTTCTTGTTTCGAGGATCTAAAATTATTGGATCTTCCCTAAACTTTAATGTAAACCCGGGAACATCTTGTGCCTCACTAAAGGCCAAAAACTTTTCATAACTAAAAACAGCAACCACAAATTCATTACTAAGATTTAAAATTTCAACTTTTGATCTTAATTTGTAAACACTAAGTTGCTTATATAATTCATCCACTTGAGATTTTTCGCAATCGATCAAGTAACCTAACTTATGTTTAACTATAATGAATTCATACAAAAACTTTCCTTGAGGAGATAGTAATGATGCAAAGCAACTGTAGGTTTCACTTACCTTGTTAATGTCATTACTAATTAAATTTTGAAGAAAACTAATAGCATCATCTCCATTTATATAAAGAATTGCCCTGTCTTCTAAAATGTAAACGTTTTTGATATTCATATTTGATTAATTATAAGATGTAATATAATAACATTTTCTTGAAATGTTAGATCTTATAATTAAAAACGGCAAATGTTACATTGATGGAGAGCTAAAGGAAGTAGATGTTTCTATAAAAGACAAAAAAATTCACCAGATTGGTCAAATTTCAGAAGAAGCTAAAGAAACCATTGATGCAAGCGGCCATACAGTTTTACCAGGATGCATAGATACTCAAACCCATTTTAGAGAGCCTGGATCAACTGACACTGAAGATCTTCACTCTGGAAGTCGAGCAGCAATTACAGGAGGGATCACCAGTGTTTTTGAAATGCCTAACACCAACCCACCAACTTCCAATAAAAAAGAGTTTCAAAGAAAATTAGATCTCGCTAAAAACAGAATGTATTGCAATTTTGCATTTTACTTTGGTGCAACAGCTGATAATGCAGATGATTTAGCAAGTTTAAAAGATCTAGAAGGTTGTTGTGGAATTAAACTTTTTGCAGGATCCTCAACTGGAAATTTATTAGTCGCTGAGGAAGATGATATTGATAAAGTTTTTCAAAATGCTTCAAAAGTTGTTGCAGTTCACTCAGAAGATGAAGCCATACTAGAAGTAAATAAAAAACTAATTAGGCAAGGAGATGTTCATACCCATCCTGTTTGGAGAAGTGCAGAGTGTGCAATTTCATCCACCAGAAGAATTGTAAGAATTGCTGAAAAATATAATAAAAAAGCTCACGTTCTACATATAACAACAAAAGAGGAAATTGATTTTTTATCACAACACAAAGGAAACATTACCTTTGAGATTACCCCTCAACATCTAACTATTTATGCACCAGATTGTTATGATAAACTTGGAACGTATGCACAAATGAATCCACCCATTAGAGATAAATCTCATTACGATCGATTATGGTATGCGGTTAAAAATAATATCAACGACACCATTGGTTCAGACCATGCACCCCATTTAAAAGCAAATAAAGATAAAGAATATCCCAACTCACCTTCAGGAATGCCTGGTGTTCAAACATTAATGCCTGTGATGTTAAACCATGTTAATGATGGAAAATTATCACTTAATCAATTAATGAACTTAGTGTGTGAAAATCCAATTAAAATATTTGGGATCAAGAATAAAGGATTTATTAAAGAAGGTTACGATGCAGATTTCACAATCGTTGATATGAATAAAAAGATTGTGATTAAAAATGAAAATATTGAGAGTAAATGTGGCTGGTCACCTTTCAATGAAGTTGAATTTAAAGGCACTCCTGTAGCCACTATTATTGCTGGTAAAACTAAAATGAAAGATGGAAAAATTTTAGGAGATCCAGAGGGAACCCCTCTTCAATTTGATTAATAATTCATCAAAATTATATCAATAACAAAGTCATCTTGATCGTCATTAAAGTTAGTAACTACTAAAATTCTATCAGATACATATCCCCCAATACAAATCGATCCTAATTCACAATTTTTCTGATTACCTTGTGTAGATCCTGGTTTGCTATCATCAAAAGTATTTTTCCAACCATTTATATTATTGAAGTGATTTACAATCACCTTTGCTAAGTTTCGTGTTGTTGAACTTCCTGGATTTAAAACTCTAGTGCACTGATCAAAATCTGTACTACCGTTTAAATATAGTTCTTGATCAAGATTACATTTCTCAAATTCAGCTATAAGAAATTTTACTGCTATATTTTGTCTACTGATTAATGCATTTTTTTTTGCACTCGCCGTGTAACCATTATAAGCAACCACCCCTACAGCAGATAAAATACCAATGATGGCAACCACCACCAACAATTCTATTAAAGTAAATCCTTTAGACTTCATCAACATACAAATATTATTTTTTTTAAAAA
>CABYBM010000041.1 GCA_902517175.1 uncultured Pelagibacteraceae bacterium
AGTTACAAATTAATTATCATAAAAAAGAGCAAAATGATCAATTTAGAGCAAAAAAAATTGGAATTGTTTATCAGCAAAATAATTTACTACCTGACTTTACATCACTAGAAAATATTTACTTGGCAAGTTTATCAATTAATAATAATAAAAATTTGGCAATTTCCAAAGCGAAACAATTGTTAAAGAAAATAGGTTTATCTAGCAGAGCTGATCATTACCCCTCTCAATTATCTGGTGGAGAAGCTCAAAGGATTGCTATTGCAAGAGCAATAATTAATGATCCTGAGATAATCTTGGCAGATGAACCAACTGGTAGTTTGGATATGAAAACTGCAAAAATAATATTTAATTTATTAAAGGATCAAAAGAGATCAGACAGATTAATTATATTTGCAACTCATAATAGATTTTTTGGAAATAAGGCAGATTGCCTATTGGAGATATTAAATGGTAAGATAAAGTCATCTAATGGCTGAGTCTTTACCACAAAACTTTAATCATCTTAAAATTCATACTCAATACTCTATTTGTGAAGGTGCTATTAAAATCGATGATCTTCAAGAATTTTCAAAAAGTAATAAAATAAAATCGTTAGGTCTTTGTGATACATCTAATCTTTGTGGAGCATTAGAATTTGCTGAAAAAATATCAAAGTCAGGAACCCAACCTATTATTGGCACACAAATAAACTTTAAAATTCATGATACTATTGGATTACTTCCTTTGTACGCACTTAATGAAATAGGTTATAAAAATATTATTGACCTATCATCTGTATCCTATTTAAAAAATAATGAACTATCTGATCCGCATGTAACATTTGATTATTTAATAAATAATTCTGAAGGCATTGCATTATTTTCTGGAACTGTTTTTGGATTATTTGGTCAATTATTTGATAAAGGTAAATTTACTGAAATTCATGATTTATATAATAAAATTAAGTCAAAATTCAGAGATCGTTTCTATATAGAAATTCAAAGACACAAAGACCTAAACGAAAAAGATTTTGAAAATTTTAATTTAAAAAAATCCTCTGATCTACAGATACCAATAATTGCTACTAACGAAGTGTATTATTTGGATAAAAATATGTATGAAGCACATGATGCATTGATTTGCATAGGCAACAAAACTTATGTTAATGAAAAGAATAGACTAAAGTTAACTGATCAACATTATTTTAAAAATAATTCAGAAATGTCTGATTTATTTGCTGATTTACCAGAAGCATTAGAGAATAATTACAATTTTCCTCTAAGATGTAACTATAGGCCTTTATTTTCTAACCCAATTTTACCAAATATAAGTCAAGATAAAGGGGGCGATGCTAATGATATTTTAAGAAAAGACTCTTTAGATGGACTGAAAGCTAAATTTGAAAAGGTGTTCAAAATTCAAACTAATGTCATCGAAACTAACTTAAGCTATTTAGATTACAAAAAAAGATTAGACCATGAACTTTCAATAATTATTGAAATGAAGTACGCTAGTTATTTTCTAATTGTGTCGGACTATATTAAGTGGGCAAAAAATAATGATATACCAGTTGGCCCTGGTAGGGGTTCAGGAGCTGGTTCTTTAGTTGCATGGTGTCTATCTATTACAGATGTAGATCCAATTAAATTTAATTTAATTTTTGAAAGATTTCTAAATCCAGATCGAATATCTATGCCTGACTTTGATATCGATTTTTGTGAGGATAAAAGAGATCTTGTCTTTGAATATTTAACAAAAAAGTACAAAGACAGTGTTGCTCATATTATTACTTTTGGAAAGTTAAAAGCTAGAATGGTCATACGTGATGTCGGTAGAGTTTTAGGATTATCTTATGGATTTGTAGACAGTATTTCTAAAATGATTCCTTTTGATCCTTCAAGACCTCAAAACTTGACGCAATGTATAGCAGGAGAACCAAGGCTTCAAAAATTAATCAATGAGGATCCTAAAGTTAAAAAATTAACTGAATTGTCACTTCAACTAGAAGGTCTTAATAGAAATGTTGCAACACATGCGGCAGGTGTAGTTATTGCTGATAGAAAACTGACTGAAGTAGTCCCCCTATATAAAGATGCCTCAGCAGATTTATTATTACCATCTACTCAATTTGATATGTATTCTGCAGAAAATGCTGGATTAATAAAATTTGATTTTCTAGGTTTAAAAACTTTAACTGTTATTAACAACACTCAAAAGTTAATTAAAAAAATTGATAAAAACTTTGATATTGAAAAAATTTATTTTGAAGATCAAAAGGTTTTTGATTTATTATCAAGTGGTAAAACGGTTGGTTTATTTCAGATTGAAAGTGCTGGAATGAGAGAAGCATTAATACAGATGAAACCAAATCATATTGAAGATATTATTGCTCTTGTGGCTTTATATAGACCTGGACCAATGAGCAATATACCAACTTATAATGATTGCAAACACGGCAAACAAAAACCAGATTATTTACACCCACTTTTAGAGGACATCTTAAAACCAACTTATGGAGTAATTATTTATCAAGAACAAGTAATGCAAATTGCACAAAAGTTATCAGGATTTACTGCGGGTCAAGCAGACCTACTTCGAAGAGCAATGGGTAAAAAGAAAAGGGCCGAACTTGAAAAGCAAAAACAAGGTTTTATCGAAGGAGCAATTAAAAATGGAATTGCAAAAGATGTTGCTGCTGGAATTTTTTTAAAAATTGAACCTTTTGCAGAATATGGATTTAACAAAAGTCATGCAGCTGCTTATGCAATAATTTCTTATCAAACTGCTTATTTAAAAACTTATTATCCAAAAGAGTTTATTGCTGCATCAATGACGATGGATATCTCTAATCAAAATAAATTAAGTGAGTTCTATGAGGAATTAAAAAGATTAGATGTAGAAGTTATTCGACCAGATATAAATGAATGCTATGCAGATTTTAGAACGATAGGTGGAAAATTTTATTATGCTTTAGGTGGAATAAAGGCAGTAGGGTATGAAGCAATTTCAAAGATTATTGATGAGAGAATTGCTAATGGAAATTTTTTGTCAATAAATGATTTTTTAAATAGAGTAAACCCAAAAGATATTAATAAGCTTCAACTTGAAGGATTAGTAAAAGCGGGTGCTTTTGATAATATAAATCCTAATAGACAAGCACTGTTTGACTCAATACCAAATATAATAACCAAAAGTAAAAATATTTTTGATAATAAATCAGCAAATCAAATTGATTTGTTTTCAGATGAAGAGAATACCCAAGATAATATAATAAATAAAATTGAAGACTGGCAATTTGAAGAAAGACTGGCAAAA
>CABYBM010000042.1 GCA_902517175.1 uncultured Pelagibacteraceae bacterium
AAGAGATTGATCCAAAATTTCATAAACCAAAATTCAGAATTTTATTTTTATATATTGAGCAAAAAATCAAATATTCAAAAAAAATTGTTTGGAAATTCAAACAAAATAAAATTAATTGAGTTTATAAAAAATGAAGATATCAAAAAAATGACAGCTATTTACTTACCACTTGATTACAATGTTTATAGATATAGAATTTCAGCATGGCTTTATAACGGAATTGCATATAATAAAAAAATTATATTAGAGCAAAATAATTTATATGAATATGAAAAAAAAAGATTTCCTAATTATATTATCTTAAATAAACAAGTAAATTTTTTAAAATACAATTTTAAAATAAAGAATAAATTAAATATTTCAAAATATAATCATAAATTGATCAAAACATTTAAAAAAAGTTTTTTTAATGTATCTTAAACTAATAAAATATTTTGGAGAGGTGGCCGAGTGGTTGAAGGCGCACGCTTGGAAAGCGTGTAAAGGAGTAATCCTTTCATGGGTTCGAATCCCATTCTCTCCGCCACTAAAAAAGTGACATTTATCAATGCTGATTAGCATCTATTCTTTATTTTTTATAAATTTAAATCAGCTTTTTTTTAAAAAAATGTTATAATTAATTTCTTTCCAAATAAACAAAATGACAAATAAAAATACATATCAGGCTGATTCCATCAAAGTTTTAAAAGGCCTAGAGGCAGTAAGAAAAAGACCTGGGATGTATATTGGGGATACAGATGATGGAACTGGTTTACACCATATGGTTTATGAGGTTGTAGATAACTCTATTGATGAAGCTTTAGCAGGTCATTGTAAAAATATAAATGTTACAATTAATACAGATGGAACAGTAAGTGTTAGTGATGATGGCAGAGGAATACCTGTTGATATTCACAAAACTGAAAAAAAATCTGCAGCAGAAGTTATTATGACTCAGCTCCATGCTGGAGGAAAATTTGACCACGATTCTTATAAAGTATCAGGAGGATTACACGGAGTTGGTGTTTCAGTTGTAAATGCTTTGTCTGAAAAGTTACTATTAGAGATTAATAGAGATAACAAAAAATATTTTATAGAGTTTAAAAATGGTGAAGCAAAATCACCGCTGAAATCAATTGGAAAATCAAAGCAATCTGGAACCAAAATAACTTTTTTACCATCTACAGAAATTTTTTCTTCAATTAAATTTAGTTCTAGTATTTTAATTAAAAGAATGAGAGAGTTGGCTTTCCTAAATAAAGGAATTAAAATTATTTTTATTGATGCCACCTTTAAAAAAGAAAAAATATCTGAATTTAAGTTTGATGGTGGCGTAATAGAGTTTGTTGATTTTTTAGACGAAAAAAGAGAAAAATTACAAAATAAAAATGGAAATGATTTATTTAGAAAGCCAATATATATAGAAGGAAAAAAAAATAATATTGAAATAGAGTGTTCTTTGAAATGGAATGCCGGTTATGGTGAAGAAATTTTTCCGTATACAAATAATATTTACCAAAAAGATGGTGGTACACATTTATTAGGATTTAGAAGTGCATTAACTCGGATTGTGAATAAATATGCCAATGAACATAATTTGTTAAAAAAAAATAAATTGGCAATTTCTGGAGATGATATAAAAGAAGGTCTTACGTGTGTTTTATCAACTAAAATTCCTGACCCAAAATTTTCGTCACAAACTAAAGATAAGTTAGTTTCTTCCGAAGTGAGAATGATTGTAGAAACAGTAATAAATGAAAAATTATCTACATGGTTTGATCAAAATCCAACAGTTGCAAAAATAATTCTAGCTAAAGTTATTCAAGCAGCAATGGCAAGAGATGTTGCTAGAAAAGCAAGAGAAAATGTTAGAAGAAAAGGAGCTCTTGAATTGAGCGGTCTTCCGGGAAAATTAGCAGATTGCCAGATAGGAAAACAGGAAGGCACAGAATTGTTTATTGTTGAGGGAGATTCAGCTGGAGGTTCAGCAAAACAAGGAAGAAATAGATCAAATCAAGCAGTTTTACCCCTCAGAGGAAAGATTTTGAATACTTATGTTGAGGATTTGACAGTTAAAAAAAATGGAAATGGAAATGGATCAGATAAAAGAACTAAAGCTTTATCAAAAATGATATCTTCAAACGAGATAGTAACATTAATCAATGCATTGGGCC
The DNA here is from genome assembly GCA_902517175.1 of uncultured Pelagibacteraceae bacterium. Lineage (GTDB taxonomy): Bacteria > Pseudomonadota > Alphaproteobacteria > Pelagibacterales > Pelagibacteraceae > Pelagibacter. The sequence goes on from CABYBM010000042.1 coordinate 2,154, forward strand.
TAGATCCAAAAGCAGAAGAGATAGATTTAAAAGATTTAAGATATGGTAAAATAATAATTATGACTGACGCAGATGTTGATGGCTCTCATATCAGAGCTTTATTATTAACTTTTTTTAATAACGAACCATTTAATAAATTAATTGAAAATGGACATATATATTTAGCTCAACCACCATTATTTAAAATAAATAAAGGAACTAAAGGTATTTATATTAAAGACGAAAAAGAGTTAGAGGATTATATTTTGAAAAACAATAAAGAAATTAAGAAAATAAAAAAAGGAACAAAAGAATTTACAAAAGCTTTAGACTTAGAAAAGTCCAAAATGAACATTCAAAGATTTAAAGGTTTAGGAGAAATGAACCCTGAAGAGTTATGGAGTACTACACTTGATCCAGAAACTAGAAATTTACTAAAAGTACAATATTCAAAAGATCTAAAAAAAGACCAAAGTTTAATACATACACTTATGGGTAATGATGTTGCATTAAGAAAGGATTTTATTGTTTCTAATGCAATTAATGTTCAGAATCTTGATATATAAAAATGGAGTTTTTTGAAACTTCAAAACAATACTCTTTTAAAAAATCAACCTATATAAATTTAAGATGGATTGGAATTGTTGGCCAACTCATAGCTGTAAACTTTGTATATTTAATTTTAAATTTTAAATTTAATTTTTTATTATCAAATCTAATAATAATTTTTGGCACTATTAGTAATTTTTATTTAATTTATGTTTATAAAAAAACTCAACTTTCAGATAGGTCTGCTTTTGTTTTTTTATTTCTTGATATAATTCAATTAAGTACTTTGCTTTACTTGACGGGAGGTATTATTAATCCTTTCGTTATATTTTTATTAATTCCGAGTGTATTTTCTTCATCAAACTTAAGTTTCAAAACTAACTCATTACTAGTAGGTTTAACTGGTATTGCCATTATAATTCTTACTTTTTATTCTAAAGATTTGCCCTCACCTCTAAGTGATCATTTTCATGTAAGCCCCTATTATTATTTTTCTATACCTATTGCCTTAATTGTTGCTTTAGTTTTTCTAAACTACTTTGCAATG
>CABYBM010000043.1 GCA_902517175.1 uncultured Pelagibacteraceae bacterium
TGGTTCATGGAGAAAAAGATGAGGCAGTTAAGGTTTCTTATTCTAGAAAAGTTTTAAAACTTTTTCCAAATTCAAAGAAAAAGTTAAATATAGTCAAAAATGGTGATCATAGTTTGTCTAGTAAGAAAGGTCTAAAAATAATCCTTAAAGAGTTGAAATTATTAATCTAACTAACTTTTTTAATGCCTTTAAGAGTAACTGGGTTGTCTAGTTTGTCTAACATTTCTTTAGGACAAACTTGAACAAAATTAATTAACTCCTCTTCATAATTTTTAATTATATTTCTTGAAAATTCAGATCCTGTTTCCTTAGAGTGTTCAGATATTAAATTCTTTAAAATTTTTTTCCAATAATCTGTTTCTACAGTTTGCCAAACAACTGACTCAGGATTTACTTTTTTTGTAAATTGGTTCGATCTATCGTAAATAAAAGCCATACCACCTGTCATTCCTGCTGCAAAATTATCTCCTACCTCTCCTAAAATTACTACCATTCCACCAGTCATATATTCGCAACCATTTGAATCACATCCCTCAATTACTGTTGTAGCTCCAGAATTTCTTACAGCAAATCTTTCTCCTGCTTGACCTGCTGCAAAAAGTTTACCGGAGGTAGCGCCATAAAGAACTGTATTTCCTAAAATTGTATTTTCATTAGAAACTAAATTACTTTCCTCTGGTAATTTAATTGAAATTGTTGCACCTGATAAACCTTTTCCAACATAGTCGTTAGCATCTCCTTTAAGAACTAGTTTTAACCCTTTGGAAGAAAATGCTCCAAAAGACTGTCCAGCAGAGCCTTGAAAATTTAAAGTTAAAAAATCATCATTAAGTTTATCATATCCATATTTTTTGTAGAGATGATGAGAGATTCTTGTTCCAACAGCTCTATGTGTATTTTGTATTGGATAAACCTTTTCAATTTTTTCTGAACTATCTAAAGACTTTTCTATTTCAGGCCAAATCTTTTGATCCAAAGTATCTGGTACACTATTTATTTCTGGAATATCACAATACCTTTTGTTATTTCCTGCATCAGCTTGAACAAATAATGGATTTAAATCTAAATCGTCTAAGTTTGGAGATCCTTTGCTAACCTGTCTTAATAGATCAGTTCTACCAATTATATCATTTAAAGATTTAAACCCTAGTTTTGCTAATATTTCTCGTACTTCAGTTCCAATAAATGTGAACAGATTCACTACCTTTTCTGGTGTACCAGTAAATTTTTCTCTCAATTTTTCATCTTGAGTGCAAACACCAACTGGACAGGTATTCGAATGACATTGTCTTACCATAATGCAGCCCATTGCTACCAAGGCTGTAGTAGCAACACCATACTCTTCAGCTCCCATCATGGCTGCAATAACAACATCTCTTCCAGTTTTAATTCCTCCGTCTGTTCTCAAAGTAACTTTGTGTCTAAGGTTATTTAAAGTTAAAACTTGATTAGCTTCAGTCAAACCCATTTCCCATGGTATTCCAACGTATTTAACACTTGTTTGGGGTGTTGCTCCAGTTCCACCATTATGTCCTGATATTAAAATTATATCTGCTTTAGCTTTAGCAACACCAGCTGCAATTGTTCCAACACCAGAGGAAGCAACTAATTTTACTCCTATTCTTGCTTTAGGATTAATTTGTTTCAAATCATAAATTAATTGTGCAAGATCTTCTATTGAATAAATGTCGTGATGTGGTGGAGGAGAAATTAATGTTACTCCTGGTGTAGAATGTCTAAGTCTTGCGATTTCCTTCGTAATCTTAAATCCTGGAAGCTGGCCACCTTCTCCTGGTTTTGCTCCTTGTGCAATTTTAATTTCAATTTCATTACAATTATTTAAATAATTGACTGTTACTCCAAATCTTGCAGAGGCTATTTGTTTTACTCTAGAATTTGCGCTATCTCCATTTTCTAATACCTTAAATCTTTTTTCATCCTCTCCTCCTTCTCCGCTGCAAGAGGCACCTTTAATTCTATTCATTCCAGTAGCTAATGTTTCATGAGCTTCTTTTGACAAAGCACCATGTGACATGCTTCCACTTCCAAATCTTTTTAATATATTTGCTAGAGGTTCAACTTCCGAGATATCAATTGATCCTTTTAATTTTTTTGTTCTAAAATCAATTAAATCTCTTAAATTTATTGGTGGTAGATTATAAATACCCTCTGCATATCTTTTGTAAGCATCATAAGAATTAGAACCTACAGCACTTTGAAGTAAATGAATTAATTTTCCTTGATACTGATGAGTTTCTCCATTTTTTCTATATCTATAAATTCCACCTATAGGGAGAATTGTATCACTACTTTCAAAAGCTTCTTTGTGTATTTCTTTAATTTTTTTTTCAATTCCTGTTAGTCCTATACCTGAAATTTTTGATACTACTCCAGGAAAATAGTCTGCAACAATTGTTCTACTTAAACCAACTGTCTCAAAATTACATCCCCCTCTATAAGAACTTAAAACAGAAATACCCATCTTAGACATTATTTTTAGAAGTCCTGCATTTACCGACTTGATGTACCTTTCAACACACTCATCAAAACTGAATTTTCCAAACAATTTCTTTTCATGCCTTTGATATAAGCTGTCAAAAGCTAGATATGGATTCACTGTGGTTGCACCTACTCCAATTAAAGTTGCAAAAGAGTGTGTATCCATTGCTTCTCCTGACTGGACATTGATAGAAACGTAGCCTCTCAATTTTTTTTCAATTAAAAATGAATTGATCGCACCAACTGCAAGTAACATCGGAATTGGAAGCTTCATACTTGAAAGCTCTTTGTCACTTAAAATTAATTGTGTAACTCCTTGTCTTACTGCTATTTCTGCGTCTTTTTGAATTCTTTTTATGGACTGTTGCAAGTTTTCATTGTCTGAGAAAGTACAATCAATTATGGAAGAATTTTTGCCAAAAAAATTGATAAATTTCTCAAATTGTGAATTTGATAAAATTGGACTGTTTAAAACGTAAATATTTTGCTTTGTTAGATTGTCAAAATTAAGAATATTTCCAAGATTTCCAAATC
>CABYBM010000044.1 GCA_902517175.1 uncultured Pelagibacteraceae bacterium
TTTTAGAAGTAAAAGCTCCTTCTGGTTACGGATTAGATAATAGATTTTTTGCTGCACTGAATAAATTTGAGAATTTTAAGCGTCCATGTGGTGGTGGAAGTATAGAAGCTTGTGAAAATGTTAAAAGAATAATTTTGGATTGGGCAAAAGCAGATGCAGCAAAAAGAACTGGACCTTCAGACCACGAGAGCAGACATTGGAATGATACATTAACAGTCAACCTTCAGATAGCATCACCTATGATGGCAGGATATTCTTTTGCAAAACAGATTATTAATATCCCTAATAACGAGGATAAAATTATTAAAGACTGGTTTCAAAAGATAGTGAAAAAAAATAAGCACTTAATGTATGATAAAACCTATAAAGATGGCACTCAGGCAAGAGGAGTTCCAAAGAGAGCTCATAATCATGCTTTATCTTCAGCAATAAGTCATATGCAACTAGGTGTACTATTGGATAATGATAAACTCTTCAGAAAAGCTTTTAAAAATTATGAAGCTGCAATTAAGTACCAAAGAAAAGATGGCAGTATGCCGATTGAAACTAGAAGAGGTGGTAGAGCTATGTTTTATCAGGGTAGAGCCATGAATGCTTTAACTGTTATAGCCATTATTGCAGAAAATCAGGGTTATAATATTTGGGACTATCAACATAAGAGCAAAAACTTTCATAATATTGTTAAGTTTTTTATAGATTTCACTGAGAATAACGAAATTGTCTTTAAATATGCTAAAGAGATGAAAGCTCCAGGACCTGCAAAAGACTATAAAATGCAAGATCTTGATGGTAGATCAAGTAGCAATTGGGGATGGCTTTATGCTTATGCCACTCGATTTCCAAATCATGAGAATGTAAAAAGACTTAAACAGTGGTCTGCTAATAAGAGTGGTCTTAACAATTATCAATCAAAGATAGTTTTGAATTTTGAAAACGTCTCAAAAAGAAATTTTGGAACTTCTTCTTGGACAGTTGTAGAGCCCAATTGTCATTTTACGAAGTAAGTTGAAATTTTTAGCAGCAACTACAGCTTTTTTTAGCAGGCTTTGGTTGATCTTCAGCTTTTGCAGCTTCTAATTCCTTTTGCTCGTTTTCAATGGCTTTCTGTTTCTTTGATATTTTATATTCAAAATAATCATAGAGACATGTAAAACCTAATTTTGAGGCTCTTTTCTCTTCATAACCTCTTCGCCCTCTCAGGTTTTCTATTATTTTTGCTATTTCTTGATTTTTCATAGTCTTTTTTCTATTTAAAAAGTTAAATAAATCAAGCTCTAATTGTTGATAAATACAAGTTGAATATTAATACATAAATTTTAATCCTAAGCAACAAAGATAGACAGACAGTTAAAAAATACTTAGATATAATTCAATATGGGAGATATAAATAAAGCACCAAATGATTTTTTTGTAAATTTAGAAAATACAAAGACAATTCGCTATAATTCAGTTATTCAAATACAGATTAAATCTTTAAATGAAAAAAAACTACTTCAAGCTATGCAATTTGAAGTTTCTCAATTTCCCGAAGACTCACAGATTGACAATCAGCACACATTGTATTTAGGAAGCTTCCAGACCTGGCTTCACGATGTTCAATTTTGGAAAGAGGCAAGTGTTCTTGATGCATTTAAACTTTTTATGAGAGTAGCTAGACATGATACATATTATTTTAAAAAATTTCATAAAGAAAACCCTACAAATGAATCATCTCAGCAAATTAAAAATGATTGTTTTGCATTATATCAACTAACTACACTTTGGTTTTCCTTGCATGCATTTAGAGACAGAACTATTAGAAAATCTATGGGTATAAAAAAAAATATATTTGGATAATTAAATGAATAAAATCCATGTTAATTCCCTAAAACCATCCCAACAACAATTAGATAGTCTCATTAAACTCTATCAAGACAGACAATATGTAGATGCTGAAAAACTATCACTATCCATCACCAAAGAATTTCCGAAACATCCATTTGCCTGGAAAGTACTTGGAGCTATACTCAAACAAAAAGGTAAAATAAGTGAATCGTTAATTGTCTGTCAAAAATCTATACAATTAGATCCGCAGGATGCTAAAGCCCACAACAATTTGGCTATCATACTAATATCACAGAGTAGATTAGAAGAGGCTGAAACAAGCTTGAGACAAGCAATAGAATTAAAACCTGACTTAGCCGAAGCCCACAACAACTTGGGTTTCATATTTGAAAAACATAGAAAATTTAATGAAGCATGCTCTGCTTTCATTCAAGCAATAAATCTTAATCCAGATTTCACTGATGCCTATGAAAATCTCGGTATGGTTATCAATAAAATTCGGTTCAATTCATCAAACGTTAAACTCTACCCACTTTTGACTAGACTGTTATGTACTGAGAATTTTGTGCGCCCTAGGGATTTGGCTCCCAGTATTTTAAGTCTCTTAAAGCATGATCCTCTTATCAAGAATTTACTAATTGAGAAAAATTTTGCCACGAGCCTCAAAGAGGTAAATTACATAATTGGTAGTCTAGATAAGCTTAAACTTCTTCATCATCTGATGCGTGTATGCCCACTTCCCGATCTTCAGTTAGAAACATTCTTTGTGACATTGCGAAGTTTACTTCTTAAGAATCTGGATGAAATAGAAGCATCTCCTGAATTCATCTATTTTTTATCCACGCTTTCTCTTCATTGTTTTACTAATGAATATGTCTACTTTGAAAAAGAAGAGGAGACTGAATTGATTAAAAGCTTA
>CABYBM010000045.1 GCA_902517175.1 uncultured Pelagibacteraceae bacterium
TTTTACTTTTTAAAATTAGACTTGAGTTTTTTAAATCTGGCTTACCATATAAAATCTCATTTCCACTAAAATCAGTAACTTCTCCACCTGCATGACTTAAAATTGCATGACCAGCAGCAATATCCCACTCATAAGCTCTAGGCTCTGCAACATAACCATCGTATTCACCTGTTGCAACTACACAAAATTTTAAAGAACTTTTCATTTTAATATTTTCCTCTACTCCTAAATCGTTATAAATTTCTTGAATCTCAGGCTTAATCTTATTTGAGTATGAAATAAATTTAATTTGACCTGTGTTTTTTTTAATTGCTTTACTGAGATTTAATTCTTTACCGTTTTTAAGTTCATATGCATTACTTTCTCCATAAGAGTAAAACATTCTTTTTTTAGCAGGAGCATTAATTAAACCCGCCACTGGTTTATTATCCATTATTAATCCAGCATTAATTGTAAATTCTTCTAAATTATTTATGTAATCGTATGTTCCATCGATTGGATCAATAAGCCAAAAATTTTTTAAATTTGATTTATCTTTATTCTCTAAACTTTCCTCAGAAATTATGGGAATTTCTGGTGTGATTTTAGATATTTCTTTTGTAAGAAGCTTGTTTACTTCTATGTCACCATTGCTCACAGGGGTGTTGTCTGATTTAATTTTTTTTATTAAACCTTTTGTTCTTAATTCAATAGCTAAGTCTCCAGCAATTAAAAAACTTTCAATTAAATCCTTAACTATTTTTTTCAAATCCATTTTTTATTTACCAAGTTTTCTCAATTCGATGTTATTTGCATTAATTACTTTTTTACCAGCATTTTCAAAATTAACAGTGACTTTGTCGTTTATTATCGATTGTACCTGCCCTATTCCCCATTCTTTATTACTTGGATTAGTGACTTTGTCACCTGGTTCATAATTTAAAATCATTTAATTTAATTTATATTGTAAATCAGTATAAATACCACCTTATGAATAAAGAATTAAACTCTTTAGGTTTTAATAAAAAACCATCAGATACTACTGTAGTTGTAGCTATGTCTGGTGGTGTAGATTCTTCTACAGTTGCAGGCATGATGAAGCAAGAAGGTTATAAAGTTATAGGTATCACTTTAAAGTTATATGATGATGGTAAGGAAGTAGCAGCCTCAAAACAATGTTGCTCTGGCCAAGATATTATGGATGCAAAACGAGTGGCTAATAAATTAGATATTGAACATAAAATTTTATATTATCAGGACAAATTTAAACAAGGAGTAATAGATAATTTTGTTGATAGTTATTTAAAAGGTGAAACTCCTATTCCTTGTGTGCAATGTAATCAAACTGTAAAATTTAAAGATTTATTTGAGGTATCAAAAGAGCTTAATGCCGATGCATTAGTAACAGGTCACTATGTAAAAAGTATTACAGAAAAAAATACAACAAATATGTATAGAGCAATTGATGAGAACAGGGATCAAAGCTATTTTTTATTTAATACAACTAGAGAGCAATTAGACTATTTAAGATTTCCCTTAGGTGGTATGTTGAAAGATAAAACTAGAGAGATAGCAAAAAATTTAGATTTAAATGTTGCTGATAAGCCTGATAGCCAAGATATATGTTTTGTTCCAAATGGAGATTATGCGTCAGTTATTCAAAAATTTAGACCCGATTCATTTCAAAAGGGAAATATTAAAAATTTAAATGGCGAAGTTATAGGTGTCCATGATGGTATTATCAATTTTACAATAGGTCAGCGAAAAGGAATAAAGGTTTCAGATAAAGAACCTCTTTATGTACTTAAAATTAATTCTGATAAAAATGAAATAATTGTAGGTCCAAAAGAAAAACTTGGAAAACAAACAATTACTTTAAAAAATATAAATTTGCTAGCTCCTAATACAGATTTAGAAAAAAAAATTTTTGTGAAAGTAAGGTCAACAGGAGATTTGCTAGAAGCAAATGTGAATTTAAAAGATAATCAAACAGGGGTTGTTAATCTAACTTTACCAGAGGATGGTATTTCACCTGGGCAGGCTTGTGTTTTTTATAACAAAGATCAATTTGGGTATAAAGTTCTTGGCGGTGGGTGGATTAAAGAATAGAAGCCTGTTTACTTCTTTTTATTTTTTCTTTTAGCTCTTCTTTTTTTTGAGCCTTGTTTTCTTCGACCTCTATGCTTTTTTGGGTAACTCATTCAATCCTATTTTAATTATATTGACGTTTTTCATGGGATATAGCATTGTCTTTTAAACATATCAAATTTTATTATGAGCAGCTCTTTTAAGACTTTTCTTAAGCACACAGCTAAAGATTTTCATAATCAGTCAGTAAACCCTCCAGTTGTTAGAGCGTCCACTATAATTTTTAAATCAATGAGAGATATAAGAAAAACTCAAGCTAAAGCTCAAAAAAATCCAATTGGTGGTCATTATGATTATGCAAGGCAAGGCACATCAACTACTTATATTTTACAAAAGATTTTAACCAAGCTTGAGGAAAGTTATCATGTTTTTACAACTCCAACAGGTTTTGGGGCAGTTTTTTTAGCTATATTTAGTGTTACAAGGCCTGGAGATGAGATTATTG
>CABYBM010000046.1 GCA_902517175.1 uncultured Pelagibacteraceae bacterium
ATATTTATTAGCAATATTAATTTTTTCGTCTTCTGTATAACCAGCAAGTCTAATGACTTCCATTCTATCTAGTAAAGGCGGGAGTATATTTAAAGTATTTGCAGTGGTAACAAACATTACATCTGAAAGGTCATAATCTACTTCTAAATAATGATCGTTAAAAGTTGTATTTTGTTCAGGATCTAAAGCCTCCAATAAAGCGGAGGAAGGATCTCCTCTATAATCATTCCCAATTTTATCGATCTCATCCAATAAAATTAAAGGATTTTTGGTCCCAGCTTTTTTCATCATCTGTATAATTTTACCAGGAAGTGATCCTATGTAAGTTCTTCTGTGTCCTCTAATTTCAGCCTCATCTCTCATGCCCCCAACTGACATTCTCACTACTGAATATGAATAGTGATAATATCCACCACCATTAGCACAACTTCCCATAGAAATCACATACCGAGGTTCTGGCATTTGATCGTAAACTTTTCTCAAAGCTGGTGCCATTTTATTGGTCAAAGTTCCTGCAACAATCATTACATCTGATTGTCTTGGGGAAGCTCTTGGCGCAGCACCAAATCTTTCAAGATCGTATCTTGGCATAGATGTTTGCATCATTTCAACTGCGCAACAAGCTAAACCAAATGTCATCCAGTGAAGTGATCCTGCTCTAGACCAGTTAATTAAATTGTCTAGAGATGTTGTAATAAAACCATCTTTACTAAAGTCATCTGCAAGTTTTTTAAATTCCTCAGGAACCTGATCTATTTTGTTATTCATAATAATTAGTTTTTATTCCCAGTCTAAAGCACCTTTTTTCCATTCATAAATAAATCCTATTGTCAGTATGGATAGAAAAATCATCATTGATGAAAAACCTAATAGCCCAATATTTCCAAGAGAAACTGCCCAAGGAAAAAGAAAAGCAATTTCTAAATCAAAAATGATAAATAAAATTGCAACTAAATAAAATCTGACATCAAACTCCATTCTTGAATCTTCAAATGGTTCAAACCCACATTCATAAGCTGACAATTTTTCAGGGTCAGGTTTCTTTGGTGACAGGATAAAATTAATTACAACAAAAGCACAACTTAGTCCTAAAGCTATAATTAAAAAAATTATTATAGGTAGATAATTTTGTAAAAAATCAGATAACATTGTGGTCTATATAACACTTTTTAATTGTTCTTGAAGTGCTGATACGTCACATTTATTACAAAAAAAAAGTTAACAAAATCAGTTATTTATGACGGGTAACAAAATAAAGTCAACAATATCAGTATTTTAGCTAGTCGGTCGGGATTTTATCAAAAAGTGGCGGGAGTGAAGGGACTCGAACCCTCGACCTATCGCGTGACAGGCGATCGCTCTAACCAACTGAGCTACACCCCCACTTTTGATTTTTGGTGGGCAGTATAGGACTCGAACCTATGACCCCCTCGGTGTAAACGAGATGCTCTACCAACTGAGCTAACCGCCCAAAACCAAAAAGTAACGTGATTTATATCTTTTAGAGCAATAACGTCAAGATTTATTAATTACTGGAAAACAGAGAAAAATATTAAAATCCACCTCTCCAATTGTTCTTATTTTCAAAACTATCTTTTTCATGTTTGGAGAACGGTCTTATTAAATAAATGCCCAAAAATACAATTACTAAGAAAATTATTAATAATTCCATTTTTTTTATAATTATTAATTACTGAATGCTGGCTTGAGACTTATCATCTTTTTTAGATATATCAACTTCAACCCACTCAGTAGGTTTTAATTCTTTTGTTAATGCTATCTTGATTACTTGATCGGCGTGTTCAACAGGGGTAATTTTTATATCATCCATTATTTTTTGTGGCATATCCACAAGGTCTTTTTCATTTTCTTTAGGTATTAAAACTTCTTTTATACCAGCTCTGTGTGCTGCTAATAATTTTTCTTTTAATCCACCAATTTGTAAAACTTGACCAGTCAAAGTAACTTCACCTGTCATTGCCAGGTCTTTTCTAACTGGAATATTTGTAATTGAGGATACAATAGATGTAACCATGCCAACTCCAGCTGATGGACCATCTTTTGGTGTAGCGCCCTCAGGGACATGAATATGAAAATCTTTCTTTTCAAATAAAGGTGGAATAATTCCGTATTCTAAACATTTGGATCTCACAAATGATTTAGCAGCTTTTACTGACTCTTGCATTACATCACCAAGCTTACCTGTAATTTGCATTCTTCCTTTACCAGGCATAGTAACAGTTTCAATTTTAAGAATCTCTCCACCATACTCTGTCCAAGCCAGTCCAACAACAATACCAACTTTATTATCAGTTTCAAGTTCTCCAAAATTGAACTTTGCAACACCGAGGAAATCAGATAAATTTTTGTTATTAACATTAACTTCCTTTTCTTCTCCAGCAACAATTTTTTTAACTACTT
>CABYBM010000047.1 GCA_902517175.1 uncultured Pelagibacteraceae bacterium
ATAGCTATCCAAGAAATCAATAAAATTAATAAATTTAGTATTATTGGTTTTATTGATGACAAAAAAAAGTTTCAAAATAATAAAAAAATTTTAGGAAATATAAATTTTCTAGAAGATAAATTTAATAACAAGAGAGTAAACTTATTCTGTGCAATTGGAAATCAAAAAGTCAGAAAAAGAATAGTTAATAGACTAAATAAAACAAAAATTAAAATTACTTGGATTAAAATAATATCAAAAGAATCAATAGTTTATAAAAATGTAAAAATAGATGAGGGCTCATTAATTGTAAGTGGTGCTGTTGTTAATATTAACAGTGTTATAGGTAAACATTGTATTATTAATACAAATTCATCTATAGATCATGACTGCATTATTAAGGATTTTGTAAATATTTCTCCTGGTGTGAGTGTTGGTGGCACTACTAAAATTGACGGCGATTGTTTTTTAGGAATTGGTGCTTCAATAAAAGAAAAAATTCATATAAAGAGCAATGTTGTTATTGGTGCCAATTCATTTGTTAACAAAAATTGTTATAAAAACAGTAAATATTTGGGTATACCGGCTAAAAAAAAATGATAAAAAAAATTCTAATAACAGGTGGTGCTGGATTTGTGGGCTCACATTTATCTGAACAAATATTTGCAAAATTCAAAAAATCTCAAATTATAATTATTGATAAACTTTCTTATGCTGGAAATAAAAAATTTCTCAAAAATATAACTAGCTTTAAAAGAGTTTTATTTTTAAAATTTGATATTTGTAACTTTGGTAAAATGCTAAAATTAACAAAAGGTGTTGATTTAGCAATTAATGTAGCTGCTGAAAGCCATGTTGATAGATCATTCAATAATTCGTTTAATTTTACAAAAACCAACACATATGGGGCACATGTGTTTTTTGAAGCCTGTAAAATTAACAAGGTAAAAAAAATAATTCAAATAAGCACAGATGAAGTGTATGGAGAAATAAAAAAAGGGATCCATTCAGAAAAGGATATTCTTAATCCAACAAATCCATATGCAGGATCTAAAGCTGCTGCAGAAATGATATTAAATAGTTATAATTCTTCGTTTAAAACAAAAATAATTACCGTACGAGGTAATAACCTTTACGGTAACAGACAATATCCAGAAAAAATTATTCCACACACTATAAGTTCTATTTTAAAAAAAAAAAAAATTAATATTCATGGTGATGGCAAACAAAAAAGGTGTTTTTTACACATTGATGATTTCGTTCAAGGAATTTTATTATTGATAAGAAAAGGTAAGGGTGGTGAAGTATATAACATTGGACACACAAAGGAATACATGATTATTGATTTGGTCAAAAAAATCTTAAAAGAAAAAAATATAGATTTTAAAAAACATATCAGATTTATAAAAGACAGACCCTTCAATGATTGTAGATATTACATCAGTTCAAAAAAAATTAATTCATTGGGATGGAAACCTCAAAAAAAGTTAACAATTGAAATATCCAATTTATTTAAGTGGTATAAGAAAAATTTATTTATATTTAAAGAATAAATAATTATGAAAATTAGAACAGCTACCCCATCTTTACCTCAAAAAAAAATATTTTTTGAAATTGTAAACTCCTTATTTGAAACGAATCAACTAAGTAACAATGGCCCTTTAGTCAAAAAATTTACAAATTTGTTAAAAAAAAAATTTAAGTTAAAAAATTTAATATTATGCAATAACGCAACAATGGGTCTTCAAATTGCACTTAAAGTTCTTAATTCAAAAAAAGTACTCACAACACCCTTCACTTTTATTGCTACAGTCAATGCTATTAAGTGGCTAAATTTAGAAACAATTTATTCAGATATATCCAGCACTTCACTAAATTTAGACCCAAAAAAAATAGACAATAAACTGCTTGGAAAAGTAGACACTATACTTCCAGTAAATTCATTTGGAAATAATTCAAATTTTGAAGAATTTGAAAAATTTAGACAAAAAGGAAAAAAAATAATCTATGATGCATCTCATTGTTTTGGAATGAGATATAAAAAAAAAAGCATTCTCAATAATGGAGATGCAAGTGTTGTAAGTTTGCATGCTACTAAAATATTTAACACATGTGAGGGGGGGATGATTGTCTTTAGAAAAAGGAAAGATTATACGTTAGCAAAAAAAATTATTCAAAATGGATTAGATCATAAGTTTCCAAATAAATCAGTAGTTGGTTTAAACTCAAAATTCTCAGAATTGCAAGCGGCTTGGGGTTTAGCTCTATTAAAAAGATTTGAACATATAAAACATAAAAGATTAAATGTTTTTAAATATTACAAAACCTATCTAAATAAAAATATTGTGATACCTATTATTAATGAAAAAGAAAATAATTTTAGTTATGTACCAATTATTATTAAAAACGAAACAACATTAAAGTTAATAGTAAAAC
>CABYBM010000048.1 GCA_902517175.1 uncultured Pelagibacteraceae bacterium
ACTTTTCGAATCGGAATGACTGTAATTGCATCTTTAATGATTTTTACAGTTTTCAACGATTTAAGTAACTTTTTAATACGTGTTTTAGGTTAACAAAAAGTAAGTAAAATCAATACTTTTTTTAGTATACAATATATTGTGTAAAAAATATTTCTATACACTAAAAAAAAGCTTGATTTATCAACGTTTATGGCAAGTATAATTATTAACCAACAAAACCGGAGCTAAAATGAACAAAAAACAACTAATTGCAAAGCTTTCAGGCTCACTCAATTTGAGCAAAGCTGATGCAGAGCGAACATTTGATACAATTACCAACACTATTTTAGATGCTTTAAAAGGCGATGATTCAGTGAAAATTGCGGGATTTGGCACTTACAAAGTAGCTAAAAGAAAAGCTAGAGTTGGAAGGAACCCTAGAACAGGTGAGCAAATCCAAATCGCTGCTTCTCAAAAAGTAAAATTCTTACCAGCAAAAGCTTTAAAAGAAGTATTCAATAAATAGTAATTTTTTTTTAACAGCCTTAATGTGAAAAATACACCTTAAGGCTGTTTCTATATGCAAATACTGCATAGCCAATTTTCCTAATCAGCGTTAGTTTTTTTTTTATTAAAAAAATATAACTGTTTTTTAACAGTGGAGGTCTTATGACTAAATTAATAAAAAGAATATCTGCGCCACTTCTTAGTTTAATATTTTTATTAAACATGAGTAGTGCAGGAATGGCAGAAACGACTGTTTCTGCTGAAGTTCAAGCTATATTCAATTCACTACTATTTCTAATTTGTGGTTTCCTTGTCATGTTTATGGCAGCAGGTTTCGCAATGTTGGAGTCTGGTATGGTAACCTCAAAAAGTGTTTCAGTAATTTGTGCAAAGAACATTGGTCTTTACTCAATTGCCGGAATTATGTTTTGGTTATTTGGATATAACTTAGCGTATGGAATTCCAGAAGGAGGATACATTGGAACATTTACTCCATGGTCAGATGCAAGTAAAGTTGAAACTGGATATGCAGATGGTTCTGACTGGTATTTCCAAATGGTTTTCTGTGCAACAACAGTTTCAATTTGTTCAGGAGCAATGGCTGAAAGAGTTAAACTTTGGCCGTTCTTTCTTTTCGCGGCTATACTAGCTGGAATTATTTATCCAATTGTAATGGGTTGGCAGTGGGGTGGAGGCTGGTTAGCAGCAATTGGCTTTTCAGATTTCGCTGGTTCAACTTTAGTACACTCAACAGGTGGTGCAGCAGCATTGGCTGGGATAATGTTATTAGGTGCAAGATCAGGACGATTTGGCCTAAAAGGTGAGCCAAAAGCTTTAAAACCTTTTGCAGCTTCATCCATTCCATTAGTAACAATAGGTGTATTTATCTTATGGTTAGGTTGGTTTGGGTTTAATGGTGGATCACAATTAGCTATTGGAACATTTGCTGATGCAGTGGCTGTATCTAAAATTTTTATTAACACTAATCTTGCAGCTTGTGGTGGCGTAATGGCCGCAGCAATAATAACAAGATTAATGTACGGTAAAACAGATGTTGTACAAATGTTAAATGGAGCAATTGGTGGATTAGTTGCAGTGACTGCTGAACCATTAGCACCAACGCCCCTGGCTGCAATTTTCATTGGAGCTGTAGGTGGTTTAATCGTTGTATTTGGAACTAAATTATTATTCAGTTTCAAACTTGACGATGTTGTAGGTGCAATCCCTGCCCATATGTTTGCGGGAATTTGGGGTACTTTAGCAGTGCCATTAACAAACACTGATGCAAATTTTAGTGCACAAATAATTGGTGTACTATCAATTAACATTTTTGTATTTGTTGTGTCATATATCGTGTTCTCAATTATGAAAGCTACGTTTGGAATTAGACTAAGTAAAGAAGCTGAAACCAAAGGTACGGACGTAACTGAAACAGGTGTGATAGCATACGCAATACGAGACTAATTGCATGCAATATAGGGGCTCTTCGATCTCCATGTCGTTATCTCATTGAAGAGCTCCTAACAAAAAAGATTAACAAAATATCTCTCTCTTGTTAGTTAAAAAAAGCCCCGTTAGGGGCTTTTTTTATTTTACAATTGTTTTAAGTGTTTCTAAAACTTCTTTAGCATGGT
Organism: uncultured Pelagibacteraceae bacterium; assembly: GCA_902517175.1. Classification (GTDB taxonomy): domain Bacteria; phylum Pseudomonadota; class Alphaproteobacteria; order Pelagibacterales; family Pelagibacteraceae; genus Pelagibacter. Next base: position 2,121 of record CABYBM010000048.1, read on the forward strand.
CTTTGGCTTTAACGTTGTTCCAAACCTTTAATATTTCACCTTTTTTATCAAGCAAATATGTAGTTCTAACAATACCCATAAATTCCCTGCCCATAAATTTTTTCTTTTTCCATACTTTATATTTTTTTAAGACTTTTAATTCTTCGTCAGCTAACAAATCAAATTTAATTTTATATTTATCTCTAAATTTATCGTGACTTTTTAAGCTATCTTTTGAAATGCCGTAAACTTCACATTGTAATTTTTTGAATTTAGGTAGTAACTTATTAAAGTCATTAGTTTCAATTGT
>CABYBM010000049.1 GCA_902517175.1 uncultured Pelagibacteraceae bacterium
TGATAATAATTTACTTTTATTAAAAACTGAAATGAATGCAGGTCATGGTGGCAAGTCTGGTCGGGATGGTGCAATTGAAGAAATTGCTATCGACTATGGGTTTGCATTAAAAATTACAAAAAAAATTTAATTTATTTAATCTTGAAATATAAAAAGTAGTTCCTAAATAATATATGTAGGCTGCCTAATGGGGCTTACTAAATATAAACTTGCTTAACAAAGGAGGATATAATGACAAGTAAGGATCTATCTATATTTAACTCACTAAGACCGTTTTCAATTGGTTTTGACGATATGTTTGATCAATTTGAAAATATGCTAGGTAATGGAAATTTGACAATGCAGTCAAATTATCCACCTTATAACATTCGAAAAACTGGTAAGGACAACTATGCAATTGAGGTTGCATTAGCTGGCTTTAATAGAAAAGATGTTGAGGTTGAGTTTGAGGATAATTTATTAACAGTCAGAACTAAACAAGTTAGTAAATCTGAGAACAGTGACGTTGATGGAGAAATCATTCATAAAGGTATTTCTCAAAGACAATTTGCAAGATCATTCACTATTGCTGATGATGTAAAAGTAAATGATGCTGAACTTAAGGATGGTCTTTTAACAATATCTTGTGAAAGAATTATTCCAGAACATAAAAAGAAAAAGCTTATAGAAATTAAATAAGTTCAACCTTGCTTGCGGGGATCTTTATCCTCGCAAGTTTGATTTAAAAACATCCATTAGATACAAAACCAACGACAATATTTTCAGAATTAATTTCAAATCTTCGTTCACAAGGTATTAAGTATTTTTTTGTATTATATACAAATTCAAAATTGCCTTTGGCATTCTTAAAGTCCTCATCAGGTTTTCCTAGTTCCATTTGAAGCTTACTTGCAGATTTTCCAATAAATTCGCTTAATTTCTCATTTTCTTTTTCTACAATTGCATCCGTTTTTTTTTTAACAGTTTGACAACCAGCAATTGTCATAGACAAAATTATAGTTATAAAAATAATTTTAAATTTATACATTTGAATAATTTAAAACCTAATTATGGCATAAATATAAACTTCTAAGTTGAATGTTGTGAATAAACAAAGGTTTATTAAGGAAATAATCAATAGAATCAAATATGTCTCAAGTATTAGGAGGACAAATGCTTGATAATTATTTTAATTACAAAAAACACAAAACAAATTTTAAAACAGAAGTAATAGCAGGAACTACTACGTTTTTGACTATGGCATACATAATGTTTTTAAATCCATTTATCTTATCGGGAGAATTTGCCGGACCCGAAAAAGGTTTCTTTGATTTCGGCGCAGTTTATACAGCAACAATATTAGCAACAGCTTTAGCTTGTTTTATAATGGCCTTTTACGGAAAAACTTGGCCAATTGGACTTGCTCCAGGAATGGGAATTAATGCGTTCGTTGCTTTTGGAGTTTGTGCTGGTATGGGATACACGCCACAAGAAGCTCTAGGTGCTGTCTTAGTTGCAGGTGTATTGTTCTTAATCATATCTCTTACTCCGATAAGAGCTTGGTTAATTAACTCAATACCAAAAAGTCTAAAATTAGGGATAGGTGCTGGAATAGGATTATTTCTTGCAATTATTGGTCTTCAAATAATGGAGGTTGTCGTAGACAATCCCGTTACTTTAGTCCAGCTTGGTAATCTAGGAGATCCATTAGTTCTCTTAGGATGTACAACATTTATAGCAATAATTGTTTTAGATAAAATGAATGTTAAAGGAAATATTATTATAGGAATTTTAGCGTTCAGTATAATTGCATGGGCAACTGGCCTTGCAAAATTTAATGGTATTGCAAGTTCACCACCTCCAATGACATATCTTTTTGAATTTGATTTGTCCGCCGCAATGACAGCAGGAATGTCTACAGTAATATTTACATTATTATTTATTGACTTTTTTGACACCGCAGGAACACTTACTTCTGTAGCTAACGTAGCTGGAAAAGTTGGTAAAGATGGAAAAGTTAAAGATATCAATAAAGCAATGTTGTCTGACAGTGTTGGAACTGTAGCTGGAGCAATGATGGGTACGACGACTGTAACCAGTTATGTCGAGTCTGGTGCTGGTGTCAAAGCTGGTGGAAAAACTGGAATGACTTCTTTAGTAATTGGTTTGTTGTTCTTAGCATGTATATTTTTTGCACCACTTGCAACTAGTCTACCTAAACAAATTGATGGTGCTGCCCTACTCTTTGTATCTGTTCTT
>CABYBM010000050.1 GCA_902517175.1 uncultured Pelagibacteraceae bacterium
TTCTTTGAACTTAAAAAATTAACTAATTCAGAAGTTGATGATTTAACAGAATGAGGCAACCAAAATTAATAGATTATGTTTTATTAACCATATTATCTTTAATATGGGCATCTGCATTTTTTAATATAAAAATTGCAACTTATTCATTTGGTCCAGTTACAATCGCTTTCCTGCGAGTATTTTTTGGAGCAATTCCAGTTCTACTCCTTTGTTACTATAAAAAAATAAAAATTGAGGCTTTTTCTAAAGATTGGCATTGGTTTGCTATGATTGGTTTTATAAATTTGGTTGCACCATTCTTTCTAATTGCCTATGGAGTAAAATCTGTTCAAAGTAATCTCGCTGCAATTTTAATGTCAACAACACCACTGAGTTCTACTATACTGGGTCATTTTTATACAAAAAATGAAAAATTTAATTTAGTTAAAACGTTTGGAATTTTAATCGGTTTTTCTGGAATAATTTTTTTATTTTCAGACAATCTTTTAATTGATCAAAATAATTTTACTTCGGCTTTGTTAATTTTGCTGGGTTCAACATGTTATGTTATTGGTGGTGTATTAACTTTAAAAATTAGTAAGAAAAAAAATGAAAATGTAACAGGTTCGATATTAATCTGGGCAACAATTATTTTAATACCACTGGTATCATTTATTGAACAACCGTGGCAGGTAGTGCCAAGAACAGACTCATTAATATCTGTAATTTATCTAGGTATTGTTCCAACAGGAATTGCATGGCTATTAAGGTTTAAAATACTAAAAGATAATGGTTTGATTTTTCAATCTCAGGTATCTTATTTAATACCAATTTTTGGAACAATTTTAGGATACATATTTTTAAAAGAATTAATAACAATTAAAGTCTTAATCTCTTTGACTGCGGTTTGTATAGGTATTTATTTTGTTCGAAGAGCTGACAGAAAAAAATTATCTTAGTTTAGCAATTTCTCTAATATCCTCTGGTGTTGTTTCGCAACATCCACCGAGAATTGTTGCCCCTTGTTCAACAAGTCTTTTCGAAAAATCATAGAATTTTTTAGCTGAATTGTTGTCTCTTTTCCCAAGAGTAACGTTCGGATTAGTACCTATTTCATCAGGTTTAGCTTTATTAAAAGTTTGAACTGGAGTTGGTTCCTCCACTTTCCAAAGGTTGGCTTTAAACCCAAATGGGATATCTAACTTTTTAATTTCAGAGGTGCACTCCTCAGCAATTTTTGGAGAAACGCATGCTGTAATTACTCCTAGCCAATTATTACTTCTATATTTATTCAAGACTTCAGTGATAGTTTCATTTGATGGCAGTAAGTTATTTTTTTTAACATGAATACCTAAGAGAACAGGTTTATTTAATTTGACTGCAACGTTTGATGCTATGTCTATTTCTCTTCCGCTCGAAACAACATCTAAATAAAAAAAATCTACATATGGAGCAATAACCTCAGCTTGTTCATAAAAAGCTTTTTCTAATTCTTTGCTATCTCTTTGATCTTCTACATAAGTATCATTTTGACATGGTAAGCTACCAGCAATTAAAACATCTTTTCCAGATTTTTCTTTTGCTTTAATAGATAATAAACAAGCTTGTTCGTTTATATATACAAAATCTTTATCAACTTTATTTTGCATTAATCTAATTTTTCTTGCCGAAAAGGTATTGGTAAGTATCACCTCAGATCCAGCATTTATAAATGATAAGTGTACGTCAACAACCAGATCATGAAATTTTTTATCTAAATTAGCACTGGCGGACCATAATGTACCTTTCGAAATTAATCCTTTGGCCAATAGCTGTTGACCCATACCACCATCCAAAATTCTAATATTTTTAAAAAAATCAGTATCCATTTATTTTTTAAAAATAATTTTTACATTAAAAGAAAATGATCGTCTTTCTCCATTTATGTTAAATGGATATGCGGTATGCATCAGATAGTTTGGAAATATTATTAAGTCTCCAATTTTTGGAATTAGATTATAAATACTATTACTAAGAAATGCTTTTTGTCCATTTATAAAGTCAATTGTTCCATTGGTTTTAAGTTTTTTATTTTTAACTAAATTGTTTCTTATCATATTTTTTGGCAAATTTAAATATCCAACTCCAGACAAATCGCCAGTATGATAATGGATAGGGTTATACTCACCCTTAAACTGTCGAACAACCCAAAGATTAA
>CABYBM010000051.1 GCA_902517175.1 uncultured Pelagibacteraceae bacterium
ATTTCAGGCCATTTTAGTAATTTTGAACTTATGGCAATGTATCTAGAGAAAACTGGCGTAAAGTTATCAACAATTTATAGACCATTAAACAATTTTTTTTTAAATGGAATTATGGAAGGAATAAGAGAAAAATATATTTGTAAGTACCAGATTAAAAAAGGCATTGGTGGACTAAAGAAATTGATTTCTTTAAAAAAAAATAACTTTTCAACAGCTTTAATGATTGACCAGAGAGTTTCTGAAGGTGTTTTGTCTAATTTATTTAATCACAAGGCGTTGACTACCACCATACCAGCGCAATTAACAAAGAAATTTAGTATACCTATTGTTCCAGTTTATATTGAGAGAATTAAAGGTTTGAATTTCAAAATATCTATAAATGATCCAATAAATTTTTCAAAAGAGGATTCAAATGAAAATATTACATTGAGACTAAATCAAATTCTTGAGAAAATGATCCTCAAAAAACCTGAGCAGTGGATATGGTCTCATAATCGTTGGAAATAAATTATTTTTTTGACAACTCTTCTCTTTTTTTAAAAGCTTCCTTATAAGAGTAATAAGGCTCTTGTAAATCTACATTCCAATAATTTAAATTTTCCAAATTTATTTTTTTTCCAGTTACGGCACACTCAACATAATCACCATGCTCAATAATTTGAAAATTATTTGGTAAATATTTTATTTTTGCTAATTTTTTTGTCATTTTTAGTTTATATATATTTTATATGAAAGTTGGAATAATAGGAAGTGGTGGTAGAGAGCACGCAATTTGTCAAAATATAAAAAATTCAAGTAAAATTGATAAAATATTTTGTTTTCCAGGAAATGCTGGGACCAAAGAAATTGCTGAAAATATAAATCTTGATTTGAATAATTTTGAAATAATAAAAAACTTTATTTTAGATAAGAATATAGATCTAATAATTATTGGTCCAGAAAAACCCTTAGTTGATGGATTGGTGGATTATCTTGAAAAATTTAAAATCAAAGTATTTGGACCAAATAAAATAGCTTCACAACTTGAAGGGTCAAAAATTTTTACAAAACAACTTTGCCAAAAATTTAAGATACCGACTGCTAATTTTGGAATTTTTGAAAATAAAGATAAAGCAAAAGAATTTTTGAAAATAACTAATTATCCAACTGTGATTAAGGCAGACAATTTAGCTTCTGGAAAAGGTGTGTATATCTGTCAAAATGAAAAAGAGGGATTAGTGGCAGTTGAAGAAATATTTAATGGAAAATTTGGTGAAGCAAAAAATTTACTTATAGAAGAATTTTTAAAAGGTGAAGAAATGAGTTTTTTCACTATTCATGATGGTAATATCTTTAAGAGTTTTGGAACTGCACAAGATCATAAAAGAGTTTTAGAGGGAGATATGGGAAAGAATACAGGTGGTATGGGGGCATACTCTCCTTCAAGACTTATTAATGAAGATTTAAAAAATAAAATTTTAAATAAAATTATCAAACCAACTTTGGAAGGATTGGCTGAACTTGGAACTAAATATAAAGGTTTTTTATATACTGGTTTGATGATTGTAAAAAATGAACCATATTTAATTGAGTATAATGTAAGAATGGGCGATCCAGAATGCCAAACAATATTACCAAAACTAAAAACAAACCTATTTGATATTTTCTTTTCTGTTTGTGAAGAAAAGTTAAACCAAATTAATATTCAATGGTTAGATAAAAAAAGTGTTTGTGTTGTAATTTGTTCTAAGGGATATCCAGACAAATTCGAAAAAAACGTAAAAATACAAAACTTAAACAAAATTAAATTAGATGCAGATGAATTCTTATATCATGCTGGAACAGTGGAAAATAATGGGGAGATATATGCTGTTGGAGGAAGAGTATTAAATTTTATTTCTCTTTCAGATAATTTTAGCACAGCAAGGAAAAACGTTTTTAGAAATTTAGAAAAATTAAATTGGTCTGGTGGATTTTATAGAAAAGATATTGGCTATAAAGTAATTGATCAAAAATGAGAATAATATCAGGTTTCTATAAAGGTAAAAAAATATTAGAACCGGTTGATTCAAAAACAAGACCATTAAAAGATCTAACAAAAGAATCTATTTTTAATATTATT
>CABYBM010000052.1 GCA_902517175.1 uncultured Pelagibacteraceae bacterium
TTCTCTCTGATTACAGATTTAATTACTTCTTTTTCTAAACCTAAGCTTTTTAATTCTTTTTTAAGTGCTTTTTTTAATTCTTTTCTTTCGGCCCTTGTTTCATCGGGCGAAAGCTTTGCCATTTTTAAAGCTTTCATTTTTTTATTAAACTTTTTAAGTTGATTTTTTGTAATTTTTTTTGCTTGTCCTGGTGCCTTACCTTTGGTCATTGAAGTCATGCTATAAGGATTATTTAATAAAGTTTGGCCCAAATTATTTCCTACCAAAACTGCTCCTGGTCTCATACCCAGAGTGTTATTTTTTCCAGGACCTATTAATAAAGTATCAGTTTTACCTTTTGATACTATTGTTTGAAATTCTGTTCCTCTTGATCCTAATGTTCCTTCAGGAACCTCAACTGTAAGATTGTCTGGATTATTTTTACTAATTAGTCCTGAAATAACTTTTAAACTTCCTTGTTTTACACTTGCAACTATTTTACCATCATTAGTTGATGGATCAAAAACAAATGTATCCATTACTACTTCAGAGTCTTCACCTATTGTAAAAGTAGATTGGTCTAATAACAAAATTTGGGTTCCAGAGCCTACGCCAGCGAAAATTGTTTCATTCAAATAAATTTTATCTCCAGGTTTTAATTCTCTAGTCTCAGTCTTGATCACACCAGACGTAGCACCAACTATTCCAACTAGCTGTTTTTCGATACTAACTTTTTCTGATGCATTAATGCTATTTGAAAGCAAAATACAAATAGACGAGATTAATAAAAACAATTTTTTCATATATAAATATTATCAAAATTTATAAAAAATAAACCCCTATTCTAATGTCAAAATGGGTTTAATAAACAGCTAAATAAACAATTATTTATTGTTAGTCAAATAATCTATTTAATTAAGTCTCAAGGATTTGGTAAAACTTAGAGAAAATGAATCTGTTATGTAATCGTAATTTAGCATATTTGCCTCGGATATTACTTTTTCATACGACAGATTTATAAATAAAGATCTATTAGGGTCCAATGTAGGAAAAATATCTCCAATAGCTTTTGTTAACATTATATCAGTTGTGTTGGTGTAATCTGATCTCAACATATTTGAAACTACTGATGGGTCTGCAACTTTATAATCATTAAAACTGAATGTATTACCAATAGAAATATATGCCCATGGAAAAGCAAAATTAAGACTTAGACCAAAATCATAATTTTCATAATCATTTCCAACATCAATTTTAGCATTACTATCACCATATCCTAAGCTCAGTGAAGTCGAAACTATCTGGTTAACAATAAAGTCATGTCCTAAATTAATTGTATGACTAATTGAATTTGTCTCATTTGCTGTCGTATCTGATGAATTATGATTTCCTTTTGAGTCTGAAAAAGAATAACCATAGCTAATTGAATTTCTTTCTCCGACTGTAAAAAATCCACCCACTCCGCCCATAACTGAAAAGCTATCAGCATCAGTTTGATAATCACTTTTGCTTAACATTAAATATGGGCTAATAGATTGGTTTCCTAAAACTGTATCTAGAGCCAAAGTTAGACCATAACTTTGATAATCATCATCTCTTTCCTCTTGTTGTTGTGAGGATGTGTGCGAAAGATTAATTAAAAAAGACGACTCTTCTCCAAGAGGTCTTGAAGCTGATAAACCAAAACCACCAGATAATGTTTCATCAAATTTTGCAGAATTAAATCCAATTCTAGCATCTGAAGAACTCTTGGTTCTTGTTTTTGAAACACTGTTTACATTATCTGTGTAAACTACTCCTGTAGAAATATCTGCTGCCAATGTCCACAGACTAGGCTCTCTATCTTTTAACTCTTCTTCAAATTCTTGCAATGTTTCTAAATCTTCAGAAGCAAGATCTCTATCTAATTTCATTTCTTCAATAATTGTGGTGGCTTTTTCTGGAGAGTCAATTTGAACTAAAATGGATAGTAAATATAATTTTATCTCCACATTGTCTGGATAGATCATGTTTAACCTTTCAAGAGTAGAGATAGTTTGCTTAAAATTGCCTATTTTTCCTTGTTGTTGTG